>CAJOOE010000088.1 GCA_905236145.1 uncultured Selenomonadaceae bacterium | reverse complement strand
CGTTGACACGATCGGCGGCTGGCTTTATGACAGGCTCGGCGGAGAGCCGCAAATCGGTCAAACGGCATCTTACGACGGCGCCGGCTTTTTTGTCGAAGAAATTGACGGCGTGAGAATAACAAGAGTTTTAATCAGGTTGCCGAAAAAAATTTCCGAAGAAACTGCGGAAACGAAGGAGTGAGCCGGCATGAAAATTCAAGGTGCGGTAATAATCGAACAAGGCGTAACTTTTGCAATCGTTGCGGTAAAACAGACGGTGACAAATTATACCGCAAGAGCCATGCAGGTGCGTCACGAACTCTCTTACTTTTTCCCGAATATGCCGATAATTTTGATGTCGCAGGATTCAAACGGAACGCCGCATTTTTACGGGCGGCGGGACATTGTGGAATTTTTGAAAAGTATACGCTTGGATCAAATTCCTTGGAAAGAATATCACATTTATTGACGAGGGAATTTTTATGAAACCGTTAAAATTGAAAATGAAGGCGTTCGGAGCCTTTGCCGGCGAAGTAGATTTGGATTTTGAAAAGGGATTGGGAAAAGAAAATTTTTTCCTGATTCACGGTGCGACCGGCTCCGGCAAGACGACGATTTTGGACGCAATTTGTTACGCACTTTACGACGAAACTTCCGGCGGCGACAGAAAAGGTGCCATGATGCGTTCGGAACATGCGGAAAAAAATTTGAAAACGGAAGTCGATTTCACTTTCCGACTCGGCGAAAAAATTTACCGGGTGCGTCGTTTGCCCAAGCAGGACGGTATAAAAAATATGACTGCCGAACTTTTTTGCGGCGACGAAAAAATTTCCGAAAAATCTGCGGAAGTTACGCCGCTGGTTGAAGAATTGCTCGGCTTTGAGTGCAAGCAATTCCGGCAGGTCGTAATTTTGCCGCAGGGCGATTTCAAAAAATTTTTGACGGCGAAATCGGACGACAGGGAAGAACTTTTAAATTTGATTTTCGACGCAAATGTTTACAAGTTGATTGAGGAAAATTTGAAAAAGAAATCCGACGACTTAAATTTTGAAGTCAAAAAGCTGATTGACTTGCAAAAAAATTATTTGAATGAAATTCAATCGGTTTCCGGAATTTCTGCGGAAGCATTTAACTTGAAGATGATTCCGGAACTTGCAGAAAAACTTGAAAAGTCCCTTGCCGCCTTCAAATCAAAAGTCGCGGAAACAAAAAAACTTTCGGACGATGCCGGGAAAAATTTGACCGCAGCCGAATTGCTTGACAAAGATTTTGAAAACTTCGCGAAAAAATCCGGCGAAGTCAAAGAGTCGGAGGAGAAGTTGAAAAAAATTTGCGGCGAACTTGAGCGGGCGAAAGTCGAATTTGACAAGCGGAAATCTCAAGAGCCGGAAGTCGAAGAACTCAAAGGAAAAATAATTCGGCTGACGGAAATTTCAAAAGTCATACAAGATTTTTTTGCGGAAAAGAAAAAACTTGCGGCTGTCGAAGAGGAAGAAAAAATTTTGTCCGGCAAAGTAAAAAAATCCGACGATTACATAAAAGCCTGCGAAGAAACCATGAACACATTGAAAACGCAGGAGAAAGAATTACGCGACGCCGGAAAAAATCTTGTGATTGCCAAACAAAAATTGACGGACGCCGAGAAACGCGACGAAATTTTAAAGAACATTTCAAAACTTGAAAACGAATCAAAACTTGCCGAAAAAAAATTTGCCGCCGCAGAAGAAAATTACAAGGCGGCTCAAAAAAAACTCGAACAACTTCGATATTTGCAAAAAGAGGGAAGTGCGGCGATTTTGGCGGCGACTTTGGAGGAAGGCAAGCCTTGCCCGGTCTGCGGCTCCACTCATCACCCGCAAAAAGCCGTGAGCAAGGAAATTGTCCCGACGGAAAATCAGATTAAAGAGGCGGAAATTGCGGCAAAAAATTTTGAGGCGGAGAAGTCGAAAGCGGAAAAAATTTTTGCGACTGCCGGCGAAAGATTGAAAAATTCGCGGGAAATGCTTGAAAGTTTTTCGGACACTTCAGACTTGAAAACCGCTCAAGAAAATTTTGAAAAGGCGAAGAAAGACGAAGAACTTTTGAAACATACCCGCGAAAGAATGGAGCGGGGCAAAGAATGTACCGAAAACGCCTTGAAAAGTGCGGAAACGACGAAAAAGAATTTCGACGAAAAATCAAAGGCGGCGGCAACTTTGAGGGGAACGGTCGCGGAAAAGCAAAAACTTATCCCGGAAGAATACGCCGACAATCCGGAAAAATTGACGAAAGACTTGCAAGCGGCTCAAATTTTGAAAAAAAATCTTGAGGACGCACGGAAGAAAGCGGAAGAATTTTTTCACGGCAAGAACGGCGAAAAATCGGAAGAAGAAGGAAAATTGAAGTCCGCGAAAAAATATTGTGAAGAACTTGCAAAAAAAATCGAAGGCAAGGTCAAGCCCGATCTCCCGGATTTGAGAGAGAAGGCGGAAACTTTGAAAAACGACTATGAAACCGCGATTCGTGCAGAGTCCGCCGCAGAAAATAATTTGAACGCCTTGAAAAGTCGGCGGGAAAAAATTGAAGAACTCGGTACAAAAATTTCAGACACCGAAAAAATTGCGAATATGTGGACACGCCTTTCAAATGTTTCTCGCGGGATTGACACCAAGCAAAAAATTTCTTTCCGGCGTTATCATCTCCGGGCGATGTTCCGGGAAATTGTCAACGAGGCAAATAACCGGCTTGAGAAGATGAGCGACGGGCGTTACAAACTTGTGGCAAAAGATGCCGGGAAAACAAGGGCGGCGACTGCCGGATTAAATCTTGAAATTCACGACTTTTACACCGGAAATTCACGCCCGGTCGAAACTCTTTCCGGCGGCGAATCTTTCCTCGCCTCGCTGGCACTGGCTCTGGGGCTTGCCGCGACCGTAAAAAATACGACGGGCGGCATAAAATTGGACACAATTTTTATAGATGAAGGATTCGGAACACTTGACACCGAAACTTTGGACACGGCAATGAAGGCTCTGCTCGAACTCGGGCAGGGCGGCAAATTGGTGGGAATAATTTCACACGTCGAAGAATTGAAACAACAAATTCCCGTAAAATTGACGGTGACGAAAACAAAACACGGCAGTTATGCAACATTTTGATCGGAGGTAAAAAATTATGGAATCAATGGTAAAAGATATTTCGCTTGCTCCCGGCGGTCATGCAAAAATCGAATGGGTAAAAAATTTTATGCCGGTAATGTCGGCGATCGACCGGGAATTTTCAAAGTCCAAACCCTTCGCCGGAAAAAAACTTGCAATAGTTTTGCATCTTGAAGCAAAGACGGCTTACATGGCTGAGGTTTTTATGCACGCCGGAGCGGAAGTTGCGATAACCGGCAGCAATCCCCTTTCCACGCAAGACGACGTTGCCGCCGCACTTGTCGAGGACGGTGTGACGGTTTTTGCAAGTTATGATTGCACGGCGGAGGAATACGAAAATTATCTCAACAAAATAATCGACTTCGAGCCGGATTTGTTGATTGACGACGGCGGGGACTTGGTGAACCTTCTGCACACGACGCGACGCGACGGATTGAAAAAAATTATCGGCGGGTCGGAAGAAACCACGACCGGCGTTTTGCGTAATCGGGCATTGGCGAAGAGCGGCGAGCTTGCCTTTCCGATGATTGCGGCAAATGACGCTTACTGCAAATACCTTTTCGACAATCGCTACGGTACCGGTCAATCGACTTGGGACGGAATTATGCGAACGACAAATTTGGTTATCGCCGGAAAAACCGTTGTAATTGCCGGTTACGGCTGGTGCGGCAAAGGCGGTGCCATGAGGGCAAAAGGCTTGGGGGCAAATGTCGTTGTGACGGAAGTGGATCCGATTAAAGCCATTGAGGCGGTCTGCGACGGTTTCCGGGTGATGCCGATGAGCGAGGCGGCGAAGATCGGAGATATTTTCCTGACTTTGACGGGAGATAAAGACGTTATAACCGGCGAACATTTTCCGCTGATGAAAAACGGGGCGATGCTTGCAAATGCGGGACATTTCGACGTTGAAATAAATATTCCCGACCTTGAAAAAATTTCCGTGAGCAGGAAGGAAGTCCGCAGAAATGTCGAAGAATTCCTGCAGGAGGACGGCAGAAAAATTTATTTGCTTGCTGAAGGACGACTGGTAAATCTTGCGTCCGGCGACGGTCATCCGGCGGAAATAATGGACTTGAGTTTTGCCGTTCAATTTTTCAGCGTCGCTCACCTTCTCCACAATCACGAAAAACTTGAAAACAAAGTTTATCTCATGCCGGAGGAGATTAACACGAAAATTGCCGAAATAAAACTTGATTCGCTGGGAGTAAAAATTGACACTTTGACGGAAGAACAGCGGAAATATTTGGGACTTTAAAAAAATTGCCGTCGTTACAAAAAATTTTTTTCAGGGGGGAATCGTCAATGTCGAGTATTCAAATTTTTGCGGGTGCAAATGCCGCACTTGTATCTTTTGCCTGTTACGCAATGGCGGGAATAGCGGTTATCGGTCTGGTAATCGTCGCATATATCGGCAACCGGAGTTCCGTAAAAAATTCAAATATGCTTGACGATTTGATTTTGGACGAGCGGCAAAATAACAGGGACGGCTATACGAGCAATATCGACAAAAGCAAATATTTGGGAGCGTTCGGAGTTTGTACGACGGATTTGCGACCGGCGGGAACGATAACGGTCGAAGGCGAGCCTTTGGACGTGGTGACGGAAGGAAATTTTGTAAAGCAGGGCGATATAGTCAAAGTAATAAATGTTGACGGCTCCCGCATACTTGTCAGACAAATTTGAGCCGGACGGAAAATTGAAAGAAATTTTGTATCAGTCGAAATCGACAAACTCAACCAAAAGCTCCCGCCCGCTTTCCAAAATCAAAATTCCGTCACATTCCGGGCAAAAAAAATTGTAGCGTTCGACGGTAAAAATTTTTCCGCATTTGTTGCACTTTGCACGAATCGGAATTTTTTTTATTTTCAGTGCGGCATTTTCGGCGACCGTCCCGGTTTTCAAAACGTCAAAACTCAAAGTCAACGCCTCAACTTCAATGCCTGCCATTTCGCCGATTTTCAAACCGACTTCCCGAATTTTTTTTGCGTCGTTTTCTTCGGCAATTTTTAAAGCGATATTCAAAATACTTTCCGCAACCGCAGCCTCATGCATGACAAAAATCATCTCACTTTACGATTTTTCAAAAATTATGCCACAAAAATCCGGCGTTTGCAATCGACTGAAGAACCTGCCGAATTTTTATGCAATTCCAATATGAAATGCCCGCCGTAATCGCGGGAAAAATTTGATTGTATTGGCGGGAATTTTTATGGTATAATTTTAAAACAAAAGGAGGTTGGACGAATGAGACAGATCGGAATATTCGGCAAGAGAAAGAGCGGAAAATCCGCATTGACTTACGCCCTTACAAGATTGATTTTGCGGAACGACGAAAATGCTTACAGCACAATGGAAATTGCCGGCGTGGGAAAAATTATGCCGGTCGATACAATGGGGATCGACGCCGAAAAATCCACCGCCGCAAAATCCGCCGCAAGTATGGAAATTGCCTTAATGCTGATTTCAAACGATTCTTTTGAGTTGGAGCTTGCATGGATAAGCAAACTCAAAAGACTCGGTGTCGAAGTTATTGCGGTCATAACTCAAGCGGACAAATTTCCGGACGGCGGCAAGGCTTTGGCGGCGGCGGTCAGGGAAGTTTCCGGGTTGCCGACTTTTTGCGTCAGTGCGGAAAAAGGTACGGGCGTTGTCGAACTCAACAGAGAAATCATTCGTCGGCTTTCCGAAATTGAGAGGTGAACGGTCTTGAAAGAAAAATTTTTCTCAAAACTTTTTGCCGTCGTTTTAATCGCCGTGTTCTGTGTATTTTCTTCAGGCGAGGCGGCAAACAAATCCGGTGTTCCCAATCCCAATGCTCAGGATTGGTACTGGCTTTCTTCAAACGACAATTACAGCAAATATTTTTATCCGGACTCCGTCAAAGTCGTAAAAAAAGCGGTGAATGACAAGGGTAATGCCGTTCCGACTGAAATAGAGGCTTGGACAAAAACAACTTACTCTTACGGCGGTGCGGCAGAAACAATCGACAATTACGGCATAAAGTCGATTTTGCCGGATCCCCGTGTTTTGAGTTACAGTCTGGCTCTGCTCCGAATAAATCCCCAGAACAGGACGATTCAATACGCACGGGAAGATTTTTACAATTCCGCAAACAAAATTATCTGGTCAAAGGCGGACGGCAGGGTTAAAGAAATAAATTCTCAATCTTTCGACGAAGATTTTTACGCCGCGATTGTCGATGAAGTTTTTCGGCACGGCGAAGTCAAACGCAAAAATGCCGAAGACAGATGGATCGAACTTTGGAATTATACCGACGAGGACGGCTCCGTTACAAATGCGACCGCCGACACGACTACCATGAGGTTGAAGGGGTCAAATTTGATTGTTTGGGAATGGCAGGAAACCAAAAACACGGAAGGTCAGGTTATAGAAATTCGCTTTATGAAAAAGGCGGTAAATTTGCCGCAGGGAACGGAGCGTATTACTTCCGGCGAAATTTGGACTCCCGCCGCAAAATGGCAAACGCTTGAGGACGAATACGACGGCTCTTACAGAATGATTCGCAGCGACGAGCCGGAATATAAAGGACTTGTCCGACTTCGTGCCTATGCGAGCGGCTATTCGTCTTGGGTCAATCGCTACAGCATTTGATGTGATGCTTTGGTGTGCCGGCAAATTTTTTTGACGCACCGACACACCGGTTTAAAAGGTGGTGTTTTTTTTGCCGATAAGAATACCGAATAACCTGCCTGCCTCCGAAATTTTGGAGAGCGAGAATATTTTTGTAATGGATGCGGATCGGGCGTATTCGCAGGATATTCGTCCGCTGAAAATTTTAATTTTGAATTTGATGCCGCTGAAATCCGTGACCGAAACTCAACTGCTCCGACTTCTGGGAAATACTCCCCTGCAGGTTGAAGTCGATTTTATTTATACCAAGTCTTACGCTCCCACTCACACGGAGAAAGATTATTTGACGGAATTTTACGGGACTTTTGACGACGTTAAAAATAAAAAATACGACGGATTTATAATTACCGGTGCCCCCGTCGAACTTATGGATTTTGAGGACGTGGCTTACTGGCGGGAACTTACCGAGATCATGGAGTGGAGTAAAACTCACGCCTGGTCAACCTTCCATATTTGCTGGGGTGCTCAGGCGGGACTTTATTATCATTACGGCGTTCCGAAACATAATCTTGATGAAAAAGTTTCCGGCGTTTACAAGCATTTTCTCTGCGTCCGGCATGAAAAACTTTTTCGCGGTTTCGACGATGAATTTTTTGTACCTCATTCGCGTTATGTTACCGAACTTCGCGAGGATATAGAAAAAGTGCCGGAACTTACGATTTTGTCGGAGGCTTACGAAGCCGGGATTTACGCCGTCGCGAATTTGGAAAAGCGGCAATTTTTTATCACAGGTCATGCGGAATATGACCCGCACACTTTGAAAAACGAGTACGAGCGGGATTTGAAAGCCGGATTAAATCCGAATGTTCCGCAGAATTATTACCCGGACGACAATCCGAAAAATGAGCCGGTTGTAAAATGGCGGTCGGTCGCCCACTTGCTTTTTGCAAATTGGTTGAATTATTATGTTTATCAGGAAACGCCGTACGAAATTGATTCGATTTGACCGGAAAGTAAAATCAAAAAAAGCGGGGGAAAGAATTTTTTCTCCCGCTTTTAAATTTCTCAATTCTTCACCGCTCCGAATTTTCTGTCCCGGTTTCCGAAATCAATCAAGGCATCTACAAATTCTTCCGGAGTAAATTCCGGCCAAGTCGTATTTGTAAACCAAAATTCTGCATAGGCGGATTGCCACAGCAAAAAATTACTGACGCGATATTCGCCGCTCGTCCGGATAACCAAATCAACCGGCGGCTGTCCGCAAGTATCGAGTTCGTTTTCAAAAATTTCGTCGGTTATGTCGTCCGGCAAAATTTCCCCCGCCGCCGCCTTTTTCGCCAATTTTTGAGCCGCCCGGACAATTTCGTCGCGACCGCCGTAATTCGCCGCGATATTGAATTTGACGCCGGTATTGTCCTTCATCAATTCCGTTGCCTCGCGAATCCGGTTCCTTATTCCGTCGGAAAATGCGTCCGTTCTTCCCAAAAATCTTATACGAATATTTTTTTCATGCATTTCGGCTTTTTCGCGTTCCAGATAATCGGAAAACAAATGCATCAGAAAATCGACTTCCGCATGAGGACGTTTCCAATTTTCTGTAGAAAAGGCGTAAACCGTCAACGCCTCAAGTTTCAAATTTACCGCGACCGTCAAAATTTTTTTCAAAGTCTTGACTCCGGCGGAATGTCCCGCACTTCTCAAAAGACCTTGCAAACTTGCCCAGCGACCGTTTCCGTCCATTATTATTGCGACGTGTCGCGGAAGTTTTTCCGGATTGACTTTTGAAATCAAATTATATTCTGCGTCCGTCATAATCAAACTTCCATGACTTCTTTTTCTTTTGCGGCTTTTGTATCTTCAACGAGTTTGATGTATTTGTCCAGCAATTTTTGAATTTTTTCCTGTCCCTGCTTGCGATCGTCCTCCGTAATTTCCTTATTCTTCTCCATTTTTTTGACGACCTCATTTACGTCGCGGCGAATGTTTCTCATCGCGACTTTGACATCTTCCGCTTTTTTGCCGACGACTTTCACCAACTCTTTGCGGCGTTCCTGCGTCGGTTGAGGGATGGCGAGACGAATTGCCGCACCGTCGGAATTTGGAGTAATTCCCAAGTCTGATTTTTGAATTGCCTTTTCGATGTCTTTCAAAGATTTCGGATCGTAAGGCTTAATCATAATCATTCGCGGCTCCGGCACGGAAACATTTGCCATTTGATTGACCGGAGTGGGCGAGCCGTAATAATCAACCATTACTTTGTCCAAAAGGCTCGGAGTGGCACGCCCCGCCCGGAGTGAGGCATATTCCTTTTTCAGTCCGTCCAAACTTTTTTTGAATTTGTCCTCTGCTCCGTTGATGATGTCCTTCGTCATTTTAAAATTCCTCCCTCAAAAAAAATTTTACTTGTCGGCATTTCCGACGGTCGTCCCGATAGGTTCGCCGAGTGCCGCACTTACAATATTTTCGTGTTTGTCGATATTGAAAACGACGAGCGGAATATTGTTGTCCATGCAAAGACTTGTCGCCGTCGAATCCATTACCTGCAGACCGCGATTCAAAATTTCGATATAGGTGAGAGTGTCAAATTTTTTCGCGTCCGGATTTTTATTCGGATCGCTGTCATAAATTCCGTCCGTTCCTTTCTTCGCCATTAAAATTACGTCTGCCTCGACTTCAGCCGCTCTGAGAGCCGCCGTGGTGTCTGTGGAAAAATAAGGGTTGCCGGTGCCGCCGCCGAAAATTACGACGCGACCTTTTTCAAGATGGCGGACTGCACGACGACGAATGTAAGGTTCGGCAACTTCCCGCATTTCAATCGCCGTCTGAACGCGGGTAAAGACATTCATTTTTTCCAATGCGTCCTGAAGTGCCAAAGCATTCATAATCGTCGCAAGCATACCCATGTAGTCTGCGGACGCTCTGTCCATTCCCTTTGCCGAGCCGCTCAAGCCCCGCCAAATGTTTCCGCCGCCGACGACTATCGCAACTTCCAATCCCGCCTCATGAATTTTTTTGATCTGTTTGGCAATATCTTCGACGATTGCAGGATTTATTCCGAAACCGATTTCACCCGCCAAAGATTCGCCGCTCAATTTTAATACAACTCTTTTGTATTTTCCCATAACGCAACTCCTTTTTTTGTTTCAATTCAATTTTTCGCGGGAATATTCGTCGAAATTGTCCCTTATTCCTGCCGACTTAAATTTTCGGCGAAATTGTTTGCCTTGATTTTAAAATTGAAAGGTGCAATAATAGCGACAGCGAAAAAAAATTTTTTTGGGAGGATTTAATTTTTATGAGTAATCTTGAAGTCGGTATAGTGGGGTTGCCTAATGTCGGGAAATCCACGCTTTTCAACGCGATAACAAAGGCAGGAGCAGAGGCGGCGAATTATCCTTTTTGTACGATTGAGCCGAATGTCGGAGTGACCGCCGTCCCCGATCCGCGTCTTGCCGTTTTGACTAAAATGTACAATTCAAAGAAAACCACGCCCGCCGATGTCCGCTTTGTCGATATTGCCGGACTTGTAAAAGGTGCGTCGAAGGGTGAAGGTCTGGGAAATAAATTTTTGGAACATATCAGGCAGGTTGACGCGATTGCCCACGTTGTTCGCTGTTTTGAGGACGAAAACATTACACACGTTGCGGACACGATAGATCCTTTGAGGGATATTGACACGATTCAAACGGAACTTTGTCTTGCCGATTTGGAAGTCGTCGAAAAGAGAATTGAAAAACTTGTCCGAATTTTGAAATCCGGTAATAAAGAGGCAAAGGCTGAAGATGAAGTCTTGCAAAAAATAAAATCCGTTCTGGACGAGGCGAAACCTGCCCGGAGTTTGGATTTGACGGACGATGAACTTTTATTGATTCGCGATATAAATTTGCTGACGATGAAACCGACTCTTTATATCGCGAATGTGACGGAGGACGAAGTTGCCGGAGCGGACAAAAATCCTTACGTTCAAAAGGTGAAAGAGTTTGCCGAAAAAGAAGGTGCCGGCGTTGTCGTGATTTGTGCGAAAGTGGAAAGCGAAATTGCGGAATTGGAGCCGGACGAGGCAAAGGAATTTTTGGCGGACTTGGGGCTTGAGAGTTCCGGACTGGACAGACTTATAAAAGCGGCATTTGATTTGCTGGGACTGATGACATTTTTGACGGCGGGACCGGATGAATGCCGGGCGTGGACGATTGTAAAAGGAACGCCGGCGGTAAAAGCTGCGGGAAAAATTCACAGCGACATTGAACGCGGATTTATTCGGGCGGAAATTGTAAATTATGATGATTTGGTTAAACTCGGCTCCGTCAATGCGGCAAGGGAAAAAGGGCTTGTCCGGCTTGAAGGAAAAGATTATATCATGCAGGACGGCGATGTAACTTATTTCCGCTTTAATGTGTAATTGGTTGTGTCGTGGAAAGATGGAACCCTTTCCCTCTTTCCACCTTTCCACCTTTCCACCTTTCAGCCTTTCAGCCTT
>CAJOOE010000087.1 GCA_905236145.1 uncultured Selenomonadaceae bacterium | reverse complement strand
CAAATGGCATTTTCCACCGAAGCGGTTGCCGGCGGCGTGGGCGGCTCGATAATTGCCTCAATGCTCACCGCCATGCGTTGGGGCGTTGCTCGCGGCGTTTTCTCGAATGAGGCGGGCTTGGGTTCCGCTCCGATAGCTGCTGCGGCGGCAAGAACGGATCATGCGTCCCGGCAAGGTTATGTAAATATGACCGGAACATTTTTCGATACAATGATTATCTGCTTTTTGACCGGTCTTGTCATTTCAAGTTCCGGTATGCTCGGCATGACCGATCCGGAAACCGGCAAACTTATTTCCGGTGCACAACTTACAATTTTGGCTTTCGGTACCGTTTTCGGCGATGCCGCAAGGGTTATCGTTTCGGTAAGTCTGTCGCTCTTCGCATTTTCCACCATTCTCGGCTGGGAATATTACGGCGAAAAGTCTTTGGAATATCTCATCGAAAATCGTGCTGTGATTTACGCTTACAGAATAATTTTCAGTTGCATAACTTTCGTCGGAGCGACTCAAACTTTGGACATAGTCTGGAACTTTTCCGACACGGCAAACGGCTTGATGGCAATTCCGAATTTGCTCTGCCTTTTGATTTTGAGCAAGGATATTGCCGGCGAATGTTTTGACTACCAAAAACAAGTTATCGAAAAGGAAAGAAACGAAATAAAAACAGATTATCCGGGTTGACGAAAGAAATTTTGCCCGACGCCTTCCGAATTTTTGGAAGGCGTTTTTTGTCCGGAAATTTTTTCGGCAAATTGCAAAAATAAGTTGAACGCCGAAAAACATCTGTCGGATAAGACAAAATTTTTTCTTCCGGACGGGGAAAATTAAATATGAAAAAGTTTCGGAGCCGTTCCGATTTATCTTGCGTGAATGACACACTCGCCGAACCAGGTGGCATAAGGATCCAAGCCGAGAGAATTTAAAAATTCTTCGCTCTCGTCGTTAAATTGATAGGAATTGTCCTCTCGTGAACTTCGATATTGACGCAGGGCAAATTCATAATCCGGACGAATCGACTTCAGGAAATTCATAAGTGTCCAAAAATCGTCCCACTTGTGATAAGCACTCAAGGCAAGCATCGGTTTCCACCGGGCGATTGTCGCGGCGGCACCTTTCAAAATGTCAAGCTCCGCTCCCTCCGTGTCAAATTTTATCAAATCGACACGGGGAATTTTATTTTCGCGGACGTATGAATCAATCGTCGTAATTTCAACCGTTTCCGTGCCGTTTTTATCCAATTTACTCGACCCGATCATCGATCCTTCAAAATGCGAAAAATTTGCCGTGTGTTTGTAAGAGCCGAATCCGATATTTTCAAGAATGAATTTGTGTTTTTCGGCAACTTTTTTTGAAAGTTTGTAATTTGCTTTGTCCGGCTCAAAACCGTAAACTTTATAGCCCATATCCGAATAAATCGCCGTCGTTCCTCCGTCGCAAACCCCGACATCAAAGACGATCGCACCGGGTTCCGGGAAAAATCCCGCCGTCATGTAGTGAGGAGTTTTTGCATAGACAATTTCGCTCAATTTGTTTGAAACATTTCCGAGCCAATAGCCGCAAAAAGTTTTCTTCGATTCTTCGTCAATCAGCGATTCATAACACTTTTGAAGTTCTCCCAAATGCGTCATAAACATATCATAAGCTTTGTCCGTCTCGGCATTTCCCAAGAAAATTACCGTGCAGTCCGGCATAAGTTTTTTTGCGAGCCGTGCCTCAATCATGCCGGCTGTGAAAATATATTCCGGACGCGGGTGAAGTTTTTCCGCGTCGTTTATGTTGACGACTTTTACATTTTCGGAAATGTCCACAGGGGGGGGGCACTCGTCAAAAGAACGGAAACATTTGCACCTTGACTTTGAAAATTTTCAATTTGTTTTGTCGCAACCTCCGGAGCCGCCAAACTGAAAATAGCAATCGGAATTTTTTCCGATAAAATTTTTTGCGTAACGACAGAATATCTTTCGTTATACATTCTCTCGATTAAGTTTACAAATCTTTTCAAAAAATTACTTCCCTTCAAAAAAAATTTTTTCTTCCGGCAAATTTAACCGCAAAATCATCTTTTCGTCAATCTTCAATTTTTAAAATCCGTCAGCGACATAAACAAGCCCAAAGGATACGGCAGGAACGGCTCCAAAAATTCCAGCGTGACTTCTTGAAAAAGTGAGCCGTGATCCGTCCGGTGTGAAAATCTTCCTATCCATTCGATTATGTCGTCAACCGTCAATTTCTCCCGCAAAACGCCCGCCATACACATCAGGACAAATTCAAAAAATTTATACAGCGTCGCGTAGAGGAAAAAATTTACAAGCAGATTTCCCGGTATCCTGCACGGATAAAGTCCCGCGAAAAAAGTATGCACCATATAATTTTCCACGAGTTGAGAGTAAGGTTTTTTTACAAATTCATTCAAAGCCGCCAAATTTTCATCGTACAGGCGGAAAAGTTCGTCAAAACTTTTTGAAGTTTCTTCGGTCAATCCGAAAGCCTGAGGGACATACTGTGCAAAATTTCTCTGCTCCTCAGAAAAATAAAAAGTCGCCTTTGTGAAAAGATTTTCCGTCAGCCGAAACATCAAAGTCAAATAATATTCCTTGTTAAATTCAAGCATCGTGAAATTATTTTTCATTCTTGCCAAAAATTCCGGTGTGCGAATTTCTGCGGCAAGTGCGTAAAAATTTTTGTATTGCGGATCGTCCAATTTGTAATCCGTCATGGATAAAGTGAAACCGAGTACGGCAAGCCTTTCGTTCAGCGTGAAAACTTTATTCTGCAAAATCTCCACGCCGAGCATTTGCAACGGTTTCAAAAATTCCCTGCCGCGAACTTCCGAAATACTCTTGTAAAAAAATGCACCGCTCCTCTTTGTCCTGAGCAGGGTACTCCTGAACTTCATCGGCTCCGGGTTTAAAAGTGCAAGTTTCGCGGCGACGGGACAGGTCAAACTCAAAGTCCTTGAAGTGTAATCGCCCAAAACAAAAACTCTTCGCGGAAATTCCGAGCAAATATCCGACAAAAAATCTTCGCCGAAATTTTTTTGAATCATACACAGGCAATCTTCTTCCAGCATGGGACAGACGGCATTTTCTTCAAGTTTCATTCTGTAAGTTTCCGACTCCGGATTCCAGACCATCGAGTCCAAAATTTTCCGTCGCAAATCTTGATTTTTTATTCCCCTGTATTTCAAATGCGTTTTTCTGTCCGTGTCCACTTGAAAACCTTTGCAACATTTCGCCCCGCAAATTTTCCCGTCGCATTGAAAATATTTTATGTAATCCGGTTCGTAACAGGAATATATTTTTTCAAATTCCGTAAAAAGTCACTCCCACGATTAAAAATTTTTTTCGGACAAGTTGCGGTTAATTTTAATCCTTTATTTTGTCGGTTGCAAATTTTTTTATTCTGCGGCGTGGGGAAGTGTTGATTTTTTTGCAAAAAAATTGTAAAGTTGCCGAAAACGGAGAAGAAAATTTTTGAAAGATTGGAGATGCCCGGAATTTTGAAAAATATATCTGTACTCGGATCAACCGGTTCAATCGGAACTCAGGCACTCGACGTTGTGAGAAATTTGCCCGGCAAATTTAAAATTTCAGTCTTGGCGGCAAATTCAAACGACGAACTCTTTGCCCGGCAGATTGAAGAATTTAAACCGGCTCTGGCTGTTTTGGCTGACGAGGCGGCTTACAAGAGATTGAAGGAGAAAAATTTTCCCGGCACCGAAATTGCCGGCGGTCGCCGGGCGTTTATCGACTGTGCGACTTTTCCCGATTCCGAAATTGTTTTGACTTCCATGAGCGGTTTTGCCGGGTTGGAGCCGACGATTGAGGCGATAAAGTGCGGAAAAAACATTGCACTTGCAAACAAAGAAACTTTGGTTGTCGCCGGCGAAATCGTGATGAAACTTGCCGAAGAATATAAAGTAAAAATTTTGCCGGTTGACAGCGAACACGGAGCATTTTTTCAGTGCCTTCGGGGCGAAAATCCGAAGTCGATAAAAAAACTTCTGCTCACCGCATCCGGCGGCCCTTTTCGCGGCAAAAAATTTGAAGATATAAAAGACGCGACGGTCAATGAAGTTTTGGCTCACCCGACTTGGAATATGGGTAAAAAAATTACCGTCGATTCCGCGTCCCTTGTCAACAAAGGTCTTGAAGTCATTGAGGCAAAAAGGCTTTACGGCGTGGAATATGATCAAATTCAAGTCGTCGTACACCCGCAAAGCGTAATACATTCCATGATAGAATTTTGCGACGGCTCCGTTATCGCTCAACTTGCCGAGCCGGATATGCGTTTACCGATTCAATACGCTTTGACTTACCCGGAAAGAATGAAGTCACCGATAAAGAGTTTGGATTTTTGGAAAATGCGGGATCTTACTTTTGAGGAGCCGGACTTTGAAACTTTTCGCGGCTTGAAATTTGCCTTCGATGCCGGACGTACCGGCGGCACCATGCCCTGTGTATTCAATGCGGCAAATGAAGTTGCGGTCGCGGCATTTTTGAAAGGTTTCATAAAATTTACGAAAATATATGATATAATCGAAAACGCAATGATGAAATGCGAAGTAAAGCAAAATCCGACTCTCGAAATGTTGATTGAGGAAGATTTGAAAATTCGCAAATTGTCCCGCGATTTTATCGAAAACAACGGGAGGTAATTTACTTTGATATTGACTGTAGCGGCAGCGGTGTTCGTTTTCGGACTGCTCGTACTGGTTCACGAATTCGGACACTTTATAACGGCTAAATTGACCGGAATGAGGGTAGACGAATTTGCAATCGGTTTCGGTCCCAAGCTGGTAAGTTTCAAACGCGGCGAAACGGTCTATTCGATTCGTGCAATACCGCTCGGAGGTTTCAACGATATTGCCGGAATGGATCCTGCGGAAAATACGGCGGGCGAACGCGGCTATTGTGAAAAGCCGGTACTTTCGCGAATGATCGTAATACTTGCCGGCTCCATGATGAATTTTGTTTTGCCGGTTGTCCTGTTCTTCGGAATTTTTTCGACGATCGGTATTCCCACGCATGCGAAAGATCCGGTTCTCGCGGCGATTACGGAAAACAGCCCCGCTCAATCGGCGGGACTTCTGGCCGGCGACAAAATTTTGAGTATCGACGGAAAGAAAATCGACACTTGGGACGACTTCACCGGTTATATGAAAAGCGTTGAGCCGGAACAAAAAATTGTCTTGCAATACGAACGCAACGGAGTGACGGAAGAAACTTCACTCGTCCCGGAATACAGCGAAAAACAACAAAAAGCGTTAATCGGCGTGCAGAGTAAAATTGATTATGTACCGCAGTCGCTTGCCGATTCCGCCCGGCTTGCCGCCACCAGGACCGGAGAAATTTTGACGATGATGGTCTTGATGATCGCGGAAATTTTCAAAGCACCGGCTCAAGCCGATTTGGCGGGACCGATAGGAATTGCTCAAATGGCGGGACAGGTTGCGGAGAGCGGCTTTGTACCTCTGCTGAATTTCGCCGCCCTGTTGAGTTTGAACTTGGGCATTGTAAATTTGCTCCCGGTGCCGGCATTGGACGGCGGTCACTTCGTCGGATTGGTTCTTGAGGCGGTAAGAGGAAAACCGCTCGGAACAAAAGCGACGATGTATACGCAGAGATTGGGAATAGGACTTCTGCTCGCACTTACTCTCTTTGCGACCAAAAACGATATAGTCAGAGTATTTTTCAGATAAATCGACACTCCTCACCTTCATGGTGAGGATTTTTTTGATTTCCGCTTCCCGCCTGACCGGCTGATTCCACAATTACTTTCCGACGATTTTTAACCGGCAGGAAAAGTTGTAAATGAAATTCGCATTGAAATAATATGTTGACAAGATTTTTTTGCGGTGTTAATATTGCAACCGTTTTAAGGATAACAGTGAAAAGTTTTTTTGAAAGGAGGTGGACGTATGCCCACGATAAATCAGTTGGTCAGAAAAGGTCGTTTGAAGGTCACGGAAAAATCAACCGCTCCGGCATTGAAGGAATGTCCTCAAAAACGCGGAGTTTGCACTCGTGTCTACACGACGACACCGAAAAAGCCGAACTCCGCACTCCGTAAAGTTGCCCGTGTTCGTTTGACGAACAGCATCGAAGTGACGGCATACATTCCGGGCATAGGTCACAACCTGCAGGAACACAGCGTCGTCCTCATTCGCGGCGGTCGTGTAAAAGACCTGCCGGGCGTTCGCTACCATATCATTCGCGGTTCGCTTGATACCGCCGGCGTTCAGGATCGCAAACAGTCGCGTTCCAAATACGGTGCGAAGAAAGCAAAAGCCAAGAAAAAGTAATCGAAATGCAAAAGTGATTATGGGGAGGTAGCAGAAATGCCGAGAAAAGGTTCCGTGCCGAAAAGAGATGTTCTGCCGGATCCGGTTTATCATTCAAAGATCGTAACGAAATTCATAAACAAAATTATGCTCTCCGGAAAAAAGAGCGTCGCTCAAAAAGTTGTTTATGACGCATTCGACACGATTCGCGAAAAAACCGGCAAAGATCCGCTGGAAGTCTTTGAAACGGCATTGAAAAATGTAATGCCGGTTTTGGAAGTTCGTGCCCGTCGCGTGGGCGGTGCAAACTACCAAGTCCCGGTTGAAGTTCGTCCGGAAAGACGGCAGACTTTGGGTATTCGCTGGATTGTAAATTATGCAAGACTTCGCAGCGAAAAGACAATGGACGCAAGACTTTCCGCAGAACTCATGGACGCAGCAAACAACACCGGCGCGTCCATAAAGAAGAAGGAAGATACACACAAGATGGCTGAGGCAAACAAGGCGTTTGCTCACTATCGTTGGTAAGCGAGTTTTAAAGGAGAGAATTTTCAAGTGTCAAGAGAATTTTCGTTGGAGAAAACTCGCAACATAGGTATAATGGCTCATATCGATGCCGGCAAAACGACGACAACGGAACGTATACTTTTTTACACCGGTATCAATCACAAGATCGGCGAAGTTCATGACGGTGCGGCGACGATGGACTGGATGGTACAGGAGCAGGAACGCGGAATTACAATCACTTCCGCAGCGACAACCTGTCACTGGAAAGGTCACAGAATAAACATTATCGATACGCCCGGTCACGTCGATTTTACGGTTGAAGTCGAACGTTCTCTGCGTGTACTTGACGGAGCGGTTGCAATTCTTACCGCCCGCGGAGGTGTCGAGCCGCAGACCGAAACGGTTTGGCGGCAGGCGGAACGTTACAACGTTCCCCGCATGGCTTACGTCAACAAGAT
>CAJOOE010000086.1 GCA_905236145.1 uncultured Selenomonadaceae bacterium | reverse complement strand
AACACGGCAAAGGCTTCGCGGTCGTCGCCGAGGAAGTTCGCAAGCTTGCCGCGCAGTCACAAGAATCTGCCGAACAAATTCGCACAAGAATCGAAGGTATTCAGACCGCGACGGAAGAGGCTGTTAAGTCCATGAAGAGCGGTACGGAGGACGTTAAAGCCGGTACCGAGGCCATTCGCGAAGTCGGCATACAGTTCAAAGAAATTATGCGTATGGTTGACGGAATCAAAGAAGAAATCGGCGGCATCAACAATTCCGTGCAGACGGTTTCCTCCGGTGCAAAAAATATCGTCGAAATTACAAATTCAATCGAAGAGGCAAGCCGGGCGACGGATCAGAGAACACAGTCAATTTCTTCCGCGACCGAAACTCAATCCGCCTCAAACGAAGAAATTGCCGCCGCCTCGCAGGCTCTCGCAAATCTTGCGTCCGAAATGCAAGAGGCTATCGGCAAATTCAAAGTGTAAAATTTTCTTTCTTCGGAATACAAACAAATTTAAAGCGACGGTTTCACAATCAACCGCCGCTTTTTTTTATTGACTGTTGGGACGAAAAATATTAAAATTGCACACGATTTGTCAACTACCCGCGACTAAAGTCGCGAGCTTGGAGAGTGCCTTTGCACGTTTTATGAAGTAAGCCGATTTTGACACAGGTATTTTTTTGTCAATTCCTCTCCCGGTTAAAACCGGAAGATTCCTTGACAAGATTTAATTGGAGGGATTTTATGTCTGCGGAAACTTTGCAATTTCAAGCCGAAACAAAACGACTTTTGGATTTGGTCGTCAATTCTATTTACACGAACAAGGAAATTTTTTTGCGTGAACTTATTTCCAATGCGTCCGACGCTTGCGACAAATTACATTTCGAGTCTTTGACAAACCGGGAAATTTTGAACGGCGACGAAAATTTTGAAATCTTCGTCGTCCCGGACAAAGATTCAAAGACCGTCACCGTTTCGGACAACGGTATCGGAATGACACGCGAAGAAGTTATCGAAAACATCGGAACGATAGCGAAATCCGGAACCCGTGCATTTTTGGAGAAACTCAAGGAAAACGAAGGCAAAGTTGATGAGGAGTTAATCGGTCAATTCGGCGTGGGATTTTATGCCGCGTTCATCGTTGCGGAAAAAGTCGAAATAATTACGAAGAAAGCCGGCGAAAATTCCGCCGTCAAATGGACTTCCGAAGGTGCCGGCGAATACACTTTGGAAGAGGCTGAAAAAGATTCTCGCGGTACGACGATTGTCCTGCACCTCAAGCCGGAATTTTGCGGCGGTGAAGAAGTCGATTTTACAAACACTTATGAACTTGAAAGCCTTGTCAAAAAATATTCCGATTATATCCGCTATCCGATTAAAATGAATTTTGAAACGGAGGACAAGGACAAAAATAAAGTTATCGAAGTCCGCACGGTCAATTCAATGCAACCGCTCTGGACAAGAAACAAAAACGACATCAAGCCGGAGGAGTACGAAGAATTTTTCAAACATCAATTTCACGAGTGGGAAAAGCCGCTTGAATTTTTCCATTTGAAAGCGGAGGGAACTTTTGAATATACCGCCCTTCTCTGCGTACCGAAACACGCGGCTTACAATCTTTACTATTCCGATTACGAGCCGGGACTTCAGCTTTATTCGCGGCACGTTTTCATTATGAACAAGTGCAAAGATTTTCTGCCGGATTATTTGCGTTTTATCAAAGGGCTTGTCGATTCTCCGGACTTGCCGCTCAATATTTCCCGCGAAATTTTGCAGCAGAGTGCTCAAGTCAAAAAAATCGGCAAGGCGTTGGAAAAAAATATTTTGAACCGCTTTGCCAAAATTTTGAAAAACGAACGCGACAAGTACGAAGAATTTTGGCAGGAATACGGCAAGTCTTTGAAGATCGGAGTTTACAACAACGCTTACGACGAAAAAGCAAAGGACGATTTGAAAGATTTATTGCTTTTCCCGACATCAAAGGGTGGGAAACCGGCAACACTTGCCGAATATGTGGAGAGAATGCCGGAAGGTCAGACGAAAATTTACACGGCGAGCGGCAAAGATTCCGCGACAATCGAACAAATGCCGCAAATGGAAATTTTGAAAGACAAGGGTTTTGAAGTCATTTACTTGACCGACCCGATTGACGAATTTGCACTTGAAGTTTTGCAAAAGTACAATGACAAGGAAATTCAATCAATCAGCCGGGAAGACTTTGAAACGGACGACGAAGAATCGAAAAAGGCGAAGGCGGAAGTTGAAGAACTGGCGAAATCTCAAGAGGATTTGCTCAAGGACGTCAAAGAGGCGATCGGCGGGGAAATTTCTGAAGTCCGTCTGACTTCGCGGCTTAAATCCGGTGCGGTCTGTCTGGCGACCGGAAAAACCGGACCTTCTCTGAATATGGAAAAAACTTTTGCCGCGATGAACAACAATTTCTTTAAAGCGACGCGAATTTTGGAACTCAATCCGAATCACGAACTTTTCAAAAAGTTGAGCGGACTTCACGCACTCGGCAAGGACAAGCCGGAATTTAAAGAATTTTGCGGACTGCTTTACACGCAAGCACTTTTGATCGAAGGAATTATGCCGGACAATCCCGTTGACCTTGCAAACAAAATTGCGGCGTTAATGGCTAAAATTTGACCGACCGAAAAGGGGTTGAAAAAATTTTGAAAGTAAGCGTAATAGGAGCGACCGGTTATGCGGGTGCAGAACTTCTGTCAATTTTATATCGACACCCGGAAACCGAAGTCGTTCATATAACTTCCGAAAGTCACACCGGCAAAAAAATTGCCGAACTCTATCCGCATTTTCGCGGAATTTACGATATGACTTTGGAATCTTTGGAAGACATTGAAAAAATCGGAGCGGACAGCGATTTTGTATTTATTGCTCTGCCGCACGGTCACGCGATGGACGTGGGCAGGAAATTGGAAAATTTGCCGGTAAGAATTATTGATTTGGGAGCGGATTACAGATTCGACGACACGGAAATTTATGAGGCGTGGTACAATGTCCCGCACACTCACAAAGACGCTCCGCGTGTTTACGGGCTTGCCGAAATTTACCGGGACGAAATTCGCAAAGCAAAAATTATCGGAAATGCCGGTTGCTTTACCACCGCCTCAATTTTGGCTCTCGCACCTTTGGCAAAACATCATTTGATTGAACCCGACTCCGTTATCGTCGATGCAAAATCCGGTGTTTCGGGTGCGGGCAGATCTCCGAAACTCGGCAATCATTACCCGGAACTTTACGACAACTTCAAAGCCTATAACGTCGCTCATCACAGACATACGCCGGAAATTGAACAGGTTTTGACGGACTTGGGCGGGGATAAAATTTTGATAAACTTCACGCCGCACCTTGTCCCCATGTCACGCGGTATTTTGGCGACCTGCTACGCGAATTTGAAAGATGAGATTTCCGCAGAAATGATCGACGCGGTTTTCCCAAAAATGTACGGCAACGAAAAATTT
>CAJOOE010000085.1 GCA_905236145.1 uncultured Selenomonadaceae bacterium | reverse complement strand
GGTTTTCGGAAACTCTCTGCCTACGTCTTGTAAACGTCTTACAAATTCGTCGAAATTTACAAATTCGATACTCATTCAAGCCACTCTCCCGCAAGTTCGATTTTGTTGCCGGTGGGAGTATTGCCGCGCTTTTGTTCGACGCAGTACAATTCCAAAATATCATGATTCATTGAAGGATCGCAGATTGACTTAATTTCAAAAATCTTTCCGAGATAAACAACTTTGCAACCTTCATCAATGTTTGACCTGTGGCGAATTGTAATTTTTATCGGCGTATCGTTTCGGATTTTATCCTGTTCGTACTTTTCCGATCCGCGCCCGGGTTCGACGCTTGCCCAGATTTTGGAATAAAGAATTTTGTCTTTGAAAGTTTCAAAGCCGTCAATTTCACCGGCAACCCCCGAAATTATGTCAACCTTCCTGCAAAGTGTCCCCAAGTTGTTCGGCATCGATAATCACCTGCTTTTGAGTTCGCCGCAACTGTTCCGTCATTGCGACAAAACCGCTTTCTTTAATATCGGCAAATTTGCTCATTCCGTCCGGTCTTTCCAATGCCCGCGCAGTCAACAAAATCACAAGTTGCTTATAAAGTGCGGACGAATAATCTTTTGCAACGCCCGCGCCCGTCAAATATTCTTCGGCGGCGGCTTTATACAAAAGTGCGTTTGCAATTTCGTCCTCATTATCCGAGTCGATATGTAAAAGCCGGATAAAATCGGAACCGCTTATATCGTTTTCGTTAAGTGAAGTTTCTTCTTCAACTTCATTTTCGTTTGTGTTTTCGGTTGTTTCATCCGGCATTTGTCATACCTCCAAAAAAGCGCAAATTACGCAAAATTAGCTTTAACTCTCAAGAATCCGTTTTTCTTGACGACGTTGCCGCCGAGCATTACAACGCCGCGATGGGCGATCATACCCTCTTTAAATTTGTAATCTTCCGAGCGTTTTACTTCAATCGGCGAAAATTCGACAAGTTTATAATTTTTCAAATTGCCGTAAGCCATGCAATAATCACCGGTTGAAGTTCCGGACGTTGCAGACAACGCCTTACAAGCCGAATTGATTATGTAAGGAACGCCTGAAATGGTGCCGTAATTGCCATACGATTTAATTTCATAGAATTTCTGTTTCGTCGAAGTGCGAACCTTTGAGAACGCAAGCAAATCGAGCTTGTTCAAAATCAAAACCGCCGAGCCTTCGACTTCTTCCGCGCCGCCGTAATTAAAGACAATTTCATCAAGGGTTGTATCCGTGATTGCCGCAATTGCAAGGTCTGTATCGCTGTCAATCGCCGTTGCTCCGTCGTCAAAAATACCGACAATTTGATTGGTGCCGCCGCCGCCGACAAGAATCTCCTTTGAAATAAGCATACGCATTGAAGTCCTGATGTTTTTGAAAACTTCATCGGCGTAATTTGCGTTGGGCAGTTTCTGCAATTCTTCCGTAATTTCGGAATAAGCCGTAACTTTTGCCCGGTTAATATCGGCATAAGCAAAAGTGGTGTCGGCAGTTGCGGCGTTGCCCGTTTCGGAAGTGTAATTACCTGCCGTGATTCTTGCCACATAAGGCTGTCTGAAACTTTCGCCGCCGTTCAAAGTCAAAGTGTCCACGCCGTCAATAAGAGAACTTACAACGGGAAAATCCGGATTTATCGTCGGTGAATAAAAGTGCGGTACCGAAATTGTTGTACCGTTGCCGACCGTAACCGCTCTCAATTCGCCGGTCAAGCTGTAATCGCTTTTGACGGCTCTGTTGTCTTTCAAGTCTTTGCCGGCTTTTTCGCGTTTTTCAAAGACATCATCAAATTGATTTTTGCGTTCTTCGACGGATTTAAAACCTTTGCCCGGCGTAAAGTCCGGCGTTGCGTCGCGTGTTTCGACTTCATTTAACGCCGCCGTTCTTTCATCGGAAATTTCGGATTTTAATTTTGCGGCAGTTTCTTCTTCACGGAGTTCCGTCAAATCCTCGTTAATCGTTTCAATTTGTGCCTGAATCGAACGCAATTCTTCAACGTTGTTGCAGTCTTTTGACTTTGCAACCAGTTCCGATTTTCTCTTTTCCAATTTTTCAATCATAGACATTTTAGTTTCCTCCCAAAATTTGAATCTTCAATTTATAAATTTCAAGCTCTTTGCCGTCCGGCATCCGCTTTTCCCCGTCCGGAGAAAATTTTTTTCGTGCATTGTCCAACACATTTTTATTTGCGGAGCGTGCTTGTATTTCGGTTTCTTCATAAGCCGGGAAAGTGCAAGCCGATATTTCAAAGACTTTTGAAATTGATTTTATTCGGCGAATCGGCTTTTCTTTGTCCAAATCCTGCCACTCTTCTTTGTCAACGACAAATGCAAAACTCATTCCGGAAATATCCCCGCGTTTGACCGCAGAATACAAATTTCTTGCCTCGTCATTCCCCGCCGTGTCAAGCGTTGCCCGGAAAAATAAGCCTTCGCTGTCCGTTGAAAGTGTCATTGTTGAATTTCCGTTATTT
>CAJOOE010000084.1 GCA_905236145.1 uncultured Selenomonadaceae bacterium | reverse complement strand
CGTGCAGAGTGTAATTGTATAAATCTTCGACATCGCAATCTTCGCAACGCGTGACCATTCCCAGCCGCTCGATCAAAGATTCGATCCTGAGAACGTCCGCCGATTCAATCTTTCCCATTTTCTCCGCAACGTGAGCCGCTCCGATCATTCCGATTGCTACCGCCTCGCCGTGACGATATTTTCTGTAACCTGTTTCCGTTTCAATCGCGTGAGCCATCGTATGACCGAAATTCAAAATCCGCCGCAAGTCCGATTCCTTTTCGTCCTTTTCGACAACTTCCGCTTTGATTTCGCAGGAACGCTTTATCATATACTCCAGCACGTCCTCATCACGGGCGACAATTTTTTCGGCGTTTTCTTCAAGATACGCAAAAAAATCCGAGTCGTAAATAACGCCGTATTTCACAATTTCGCCGAGTCCGGATTTAATTTCGCGGTCGGGCAACGAACGCAATTTTGTAAGGTCAATGAAAACGGCTTTCGGCTGATGAAACGCTCCGATTATATTTTTGCCGAGTTCATGATTTACTCCGGTTTTTCCGCCGACACTTGAATCAACTTGAGCAAGTAAAGTCGTCGGGACTTGAATAAAAGGCACTCCACGCATAAAAGTCGCAGCGACAAAACCGGCAAGGTCGCCGACAACGCCGCCGCCCAAGGCAATTATACAAGACTTCCTGTCAATGCCGCACTCGATTGCACAGGTATAAATTTCGTCGGCCTCTCGTAAATTTTTTGAAGTTTCGCCCGCACGAATGGTTGAAACTTCAAACATTATCTTTCTCCGGGCAAATCCCCGGATAAATTCGTTCACTCCGGATTTAAATGCGTTTGTGTCCGTGACAATCAAAACTTTGTCGCCGAACTTTCCGGAGTCCGCTATAAAATCCGCGACGCCGCCCAAAATATCTTTTCCTATTTGAATTTTGTAAGAATTTTCTCCGAGATTTACATTTACTTCAGTCATTTCCGTCGCCAACTTTCAGAAAATTTTTTCGCCATTATAACATAAAAATTTAAAAGTGTGTTGTTTTTTACACGGTGTCCGGTAAAATAATTTCAGAAAATTTTTTTGAATCGAAACGGGAGATTGAGATGAGCAAGCGGGCATATTATCTGATTGACGGCTATAATTTGATTCACGTTTGGCAGGAGATAAATATTGAAGATTTGGCGACGGCTCGCGAAATTTTGATTCGCAATTTGACGGAGTACGGGGCTTACGAAAAATTTGAAATGGCTGTTGTCTTTGATGCCGGGCAGAGTGAGGAAGATGAGCGGGTCGAGGAGTACGGAAATTTTTTCCGGGTAATTTACAGCGGATTCGGAGAAACGGCGGACAGCGTGATTGAGCGGTTGGCTTATGAGCTTGTCAGAAAAAAAAGGGAAGTCCACGTCGTAAGTTCCGATGCCGCGATTGAAACGGTCATTTTGGGAGCCGGAGCATACAGGCACCCTTCCCGCGAATTTTACCGGGCGGTCAAGCGGGCAAAACAACATTTAAGGAAAGAATATCTCGGAAATGTGACTTTGCCGGTTATAAGAAACGAAGTCGGCGACAGAATTTCCGACGACGTTTTCGCTAAATTGGATAAGCTCAGGAAAGGTTGAAGTAATTACATTTCTTCTCAAAATTTATGAAACGCCCGCGGGGGATATAAGGCACAAATATTGACATTGGCACCGGCAATTGTTAAAATTCAGCCGAACGGCAAAAGGCGGTTGCCGGTTAAGTCGTTCTGCCGGCAAAACAATCACATTGCGGAGGACTGCCGCACTAAGTCTTTGAATCGTTTTTGAGGCTGTGCTCCCTCGCAAGGTTTCGGTATTGTATAAGTCCGGCAAAGAGTACGGGAAATTTAAAAGTAAGCGGAAGGCTCTTCGCAGACGACCGTCAATTTTTTTCAAGAACTTTCCGGCTTTGGCGGGGAGATGTTCAAAAGGGAGATGTTGAAATGCTTAACGGAAACAATG
Organism: uncultured Selenomonadaceae bacterium; assembly: GCA_905236145.1. Taxonomy (GTDB): domain Bacteria; phylum Bacillota; class Negativicutes; order Selenomonadales; family Selenomonadaceae; genus Quinella. The sequence goes on along the minus strand of CAJOOE010000084.1, from coordinate 3,625 downwards.
TAGAACACAATTCTCAAAATATTTATTACCGCTCGACGGTCGGTGCGGCGGAAACCGAAAGTCAAATGCGACTCGGTATTCGTATACGCACGGACGAAAAAATCAATCAGGTTTTGCTCCACACTTGGACGGCGGGAACCGGCGAAAAGTGGACGAATTTGACGACAAAAGACAAGAGCGATTCGCATGAAAAATTTTATTCGCTCACCGTGAAAATGCCGGAGAAGGGTTGCCTGGTCTGGTACTACTTCATAATCGTTACGGAAACCGGCACTTATTATTACGGCAACAATTCCGAAATGCTCGGCGGCTTGGGCGATGTCTATCCCCACGTCCCGCCGGCTTATCAAATTACCGTTTACAGGAAAGGTGCCAAAACTCCGGACTGGTTCAAACACGCTGTAATGTATCAGATTTTCCCCGACAGATTTTATCGCGACGGAAATGAAATTATAGAAAAAGAAGGTGCCGTTTACCACGCAAGCTGGAAAGATGAGCCGGCTTATTACAAAGACCCGGACACGAAGGAAATTATTGCTTACGATTTTTACGGCGGCAATTTTCGCGGCATTGAGAAAAAGTTGGATTATTTGAAAGAGTTGGGCATTTCCGCAATTTATTTCAATCCGATTTTTGAGTCGGAAAGCAATCACCATTACGATACCGGAGATTATCACAAGACGGATCCGATTTTGGGGACGAACGAAGAATTTAAACATTTGATCGACACGGCGAAGAAAAAAGGTATTCGCATAATTATAGACGGCGTTTTCAGCCACACCGGCAGCAACAGCAAATATTTCAATCGTCGCGGAAAATATGACACGCTCGGAGCTTTTCAATCAAAAGATTCGCCGTATTTCGACTGGTACAGTTTCAGAAATTATCCTTACGAATATGACAGCTGGTGGAATTTCGACACCCTGCCCAACGTCCGGGAAACCACTCCCACCTATATGAATTTTATAATTCACGACGAAAACAGCGTCTTGCATCATTGGATGAAGGAGGGGATAAGCGGCTGGCGGCTTGACGTCATTGACGAACTGCCTTCCGAATTTTCGCAGGCATTTTTTGCGGAACTCAAAAAAACAAATCCCGATGCCGTTATGATCGGCGAAGTTTGGGAAGATGCGTCAAATAAAGTTGCTTACGGCGTTCAGCGTCAATACCTCTGCGGCGACGAAATGGATTCAGCGATGAATTATCCTTTCCGTCAACATATGTTTGATTTTATTTTGGGTCACATTGACGGCACTCTTTGTATGCGTCGAATGGAAAGCCTGAGGGAAAATTATCCGAGAGAAAATTTCCACGCGATGATGAATTTGATCTCAAGTCATGACATTATGCGTCCGGTTACGATTTTCGGCGAGGCTCCTTATTACGATTTGATGCCGGCGGCGGAACAGACAAGATTTAAACTTGATCCGGCGGCGGAAAAACTCGGCAAAGCCCGGCTGAAAATGGCGGCTCTCTGGCAAATGACCTATCCCGGCGTTCCCTGCATTTATTACGGCGATGAAATAGGTATGCAGGGTTTCAAAGATCCCACCAACCGCAGACCTTACAAATGGGACGACGGCGACGAAGAACTCCGCGAAACTTACAAGAAGTATATAAAAATGCGGAATGAAAATATTGTTTTGCAGACCGGCGAATTTTTGCCGCTCCCGTCATACGACAATATTTTTGCTTACGCCCGCGTTATTCGCAACGGTCATGATTTGTTTGACGTTGACGCGAAAAATGATATTTTCCTTATCGCCTTCAACCGCTCCCGCCATGACGTGCATGAAGTTTCCTTTGATGTCAGCGATTTTGCGAACGGCATATTTGTTGACGCTTTCGACGAAAAAAATCCGGCGAAAAAATTTCCGGTAATTCGCGGACGGGTCAAATTTAAAATCAATCCGCTTGAAGGCGTTTTGCTCAGGCACATTCCCCCGCAACAAAATTATGATCACAGAGCCGGTATTTTACTTCACCCGACAAGCCTTCCGTCAAAATACGGCATCGGCGATTTGGGCAAAGAGGCATTTGATTTTGTCGATTATTTGAAAGAGGCGGGGCAGACCATTTGGCAAATTCTGCCGCTCAATCCGGTCGGTTTCGGCTACTCTCCCTATCAATCACCTTCCGCATTTGCAGGCAATCCCATGCTCATTTCTCCGGACGGCTTGATCTCAATGGGACTTTTGCAAAAACCGGACGGGGAAGTTGAGGAGTTCGGCAACGTCGATTTTCAAAAAGTCATCAATTTTAAAAATTCGGCGTTGAAAAAGGCGTTCGGAAATTTCAAGACAAAAATTTTCGAGGATGCGAAACTCAAAAACGACTTCGACAAATTTGTCGCGGCTGAAGGTTATTGGCTGGACGATTATACTTTGTTTGCGGCGTTGAAGAAAAAATTTAACGACACTTACTGGATTGATTGGGACGAAGAAATCAAAAAACGCGACGTTGCAACCTTGAACAATCTCCGAAAAGAACTTGCCGAAGAAATGTTTCAAGCGGCTTTCGAGCAGTATATTTTCAATTTGCAATGGCAAAAACTTCACGATTACGCCCGCGACAGAAATATTGAGATTATGGGCGATATGCCGATATTTGTTTCCGGCGACAGTGCGGACGTTTGGGCTAATCCGAAACTTTTTGAAATTGATGAGGAAGGCAGACCGGAAAAAGTTGCGGGAGTCCCGCCGGATTATTTCAGTGCGACCGGTCAGCTTTGGGGCAATCCTCAATACAACTGGAAAGTCATGGAGAAAGACAAATTTAAATGGTGGAAATTGCGTTTCAAACGCCTTTACGAATTGGTTGACATGGTTCGCGTGGATCATTTCCGGGCTTTTGAGTCTTACTGGTCGGTTGACGGAGATGCGGAAAATGCGATTAACGGCGAATGGATTAAAGGTCCGGGAGTGAAATTTTTCCGGGAGATGAAAAAAGAGTTCGGCGACGCAAAAATTGTCGCCGAAGATCTGGGAATAATAACGGACGAAGTCGAAGAACTCCGGCAGGATTGCGGTTTTCCCGGCATGAAAGTTTTGCACTTTGAACTCAATTTGAATGAGGACGGGCGAATCGGTTTTGTCGCTCCGGAAAACAGCATAACTTACACCGGAACTCATGACAACAATACAACCGTCGGCTGGTTTATGGAAGATATTGACAATGCCGACAAAGCTACGATCGCGGCCTTGCTCGGTGCGGACGTTCGCCGCCCGGACGATGTTTGCAAAAAATTGATTGAATTTGCTTACGCCTCAGAGTCAAGATTTACGATTTTGCCGATGCAGGACGTTTTGAGATTGGACAGCAAAGCCAGAATGAATACGCCGGGAACGGTCGGGACAAATTGGGCTTGGCGACTCTCTCCGGATTACAAACTTCATGCGGCGGCGGGAAAATTGAAACAACTCTGCAACAAATACCTGAGATAACCCAAATTGCTCGGATACGGCTGACTTACCAAAGAATGTTGCCAATCTTCGGCAGAGTTATGCAAGAAAAGATTTAAAGAGCGACTAAATTGAATAACCGAAAGTTTGATTGAACATTCGTCTGTGTGAAAAATCGTTATTTCCGAAACAAAAGGAGCGTGTCCGGCGACACGCTCCTT
>CAJOOE010000083.1 GCA_905236145.1 uncultured Selenomonadaceae bacterium | reverse complement strand
GATAATCAACCTTGCGGCGTGCGGAACGATTAAACCGACAAACCCCAAAAGTCCCACGACCGATACCGCACTTGCCGCCAAAAGTGCAGCAAGTGCCGTAAAAATCAGCCGGACCATTTCGACGCGAAGTCCCAAACTCTTTGCCGTTTCGTCACCGAGTGACAAGACATTCAAATATTTTGCTCCGAAAAATGCAAGGAGCGTTCCGAAAATCGTGTAAGGCAGAATTATTTCGACGTGCGGCCAACTTCTTGCCGAAAGTCCGCCGACCATCCACATCAACGCTCCGTGAACTTTGTCGCTGTGCAAAATCATCAGTGAAGATATTCCCGCTCCCAAAAATGCCGAAACCGCCACGCCCGCCAAAATTATTCTTATCGGTCTTATTCCGTTTTTCCAGGCGAGAATGTAAATCAAAAGTGCCGCCGTCATCGCTCCGCAAAATGCAACGGGAGTTATCGCCCAATCTTTTCCCGGAAACAAAAGCATTACCGCAATTCCCGCCAAACCCGCTCCGGAAGAAATGCCGATTATGTGCGGGTCAGCCAAAGGATTTTTCATTACCGCCTGCAAAATCGCTCCGGACAGTGAAAGATTTATCCCTACCAAAGCCGCGACGATAGTTCTGGGAAGTCTTATGTTGTTTAAAATTTGTCCGTGCGTGTCCGAAGTGTTGCCGGAAATTGCGGAAAAAATTTCGTTCAAAGGAATTTCAACCGATCCTTTCATCACGCTCAAACACATTCCGAAACACGCGAGAAAAGCGAACAGCGTCAAAATTGCGACCGGATTTTTTGAAACTTTCGGTGCGATCATTCAAACTTCTCCGGATAAATCAACTTTGCGACATATTCGACGGCATCGGGATAACGGATGCCCGGACTGAGCAAAAACAAATCTTGCGGCAGATAATAAAATTTGTTGTTCTTTATTGCCGGAATTGTCTGCCACGCCGGATTTTCCGCCATTCTCTTATCCATCGCGGATTTAATTTCGTCAAGTTTTCCCATACTCGTCACAAGAATTATTTCCGGATTCTGTTCGATCAGAGTTTCCAAGCTGTAAGGAGCGGTGTCGGTTTTATCGTCGGCGGCTTTCATGCCGGACGCGACATTTTCCCAACCCAAAATTTTCAAAACATTTCCGGCAATACTGTTGTCAAGTTGTACGCTCAAACCCTGTGCGGTTCCGTGCAGAATTGCGACTCTCTTTTTTTCTTTCGGCAATTTGTCAATCGTATTTTTGATTTTTAAATTCATATCTTCTACAAGTTTTTTGCCCTTGTCCGGCTGACCGGTAATTTCGGAAAACATTTCAACATTTTTCTTCACGTCCTCATAACTTTTCATTTCAATGACGACGTAAGGAATTTTATTTTCGTCCAAAATCGTGGAAAGTTTTTCGTTCATTCCTCTGTTGATTAAAACCAAATCCGGATTGCAGGACAAAAGTTTTTCCGTATCAATTTGATAAACCGGTCCGATGTCGGTCGCATTTTTTGCGAAGTCCGGCAACTTAACTTTTGAACTCGGACGACCGACGACGGTACCGCCGACTTCCCCCAAAGGCTCCAAAAACGATGCGGAAACGGAAACAATTCTTTCCGGCTTTTTCGCAAGCTCGACCTTTCTGCCCGAATCGTCCGTCACGACGCAAAAATTTTTTGAATTTGAATTGTCGGCGTCGGTATTTTCATTTCCGCAGCCGGTGACAATCGACAAAACAAAAAACAAAATCGCAAGTATATAAAAATTTTTGTGCATTGTTTCTTTCCTCCCGAATTGTATTCACCCGTTGAAGTTTTTATAAATTTTTTTGCGGTTTTAAAATGACTTTCCGTCCTTCGACCTCAAGCCGTCCCTCCGCAAAAAATTGTATCGCTTGCGGGTAAATTATATGTTCCTTTTCCAAAATTCTTGCCGATAAAGTTTCTTCCGTGTCGTCGTCTTTCACTTCGACCGCCGCCTGTAAAATTATCGGTCCGGAATCTGTCCCCTCGTCCACAAAATGCACCGTGCAGCCGGAAACTTTCGCCCCGTAAGCCAGTGCGTCCCGGTGAGCGTGAGCTCCGGGAAAAGACGGTAAAAGTGACGGGTGAATGTTCATAATTTTGCCGGGATATTTTCGCACAAACTCCGGACTTAAAATTCTCATGAATCCGGCAAGGGCTATTAAATCGACTTCGCCGATCTCTTTTGAAAGTGCCGCCTCAAAATCCGCACGTTCCGAAAAATTTTTCCGGTTTACGCAGAGATTTTTTATTCCGGCTCTCTCCGCCCGCTCCAATGCCTTTACTCCGGGCTTGTCGGTCAACACGACGGAAATTTTCGCGTCAAGTTTTCCGGATTGAATCGCGTCGATTATCGACTGTAAATCCGTCCCACGCCCGGAACACAAAACCGCCAATTTAATCAACCAAATCGCCGCCTTTAATTTTTACTCCCGCACCTTCGACAACTTTCCCGATTTCATAAAACTCAACCGAATTTTTATTCAAATGCTCCGAAATTTCCGGCAAAGAATTTTTGTCGATTATCAGAATCATTCCGATCCCGCAGTTGAAAGTCCTGTACATTTCCTGCCGGGCGACATTTCCCCAAGTCCGGAGAAGTTTGAAAATTTCCGGAGTTTTCCAAGTGTCTGCGTCAATTTCCGCACCGAAATTTTTCGGCAGAGCACGGGGAATGTTGTCATAAAAACCGCCGCCGGTAATATGTACCATGCCGTGAATTTTTTCTCCGAAATTTTGAATCAGCGGCAGGCAGGTTTTCGGATAAAGTCGCGTCGGTGTCAAAAGTTCTTCGCCGATTGTCTTTCCGAGTTCCGGAATAAATTCCGAGCCGTCAAAATTTTTTCGTTCAAAGACAATTTTCCGCACAAGGCTGAAACCGTTTGAATGAAGTCCGCTTGAGGGAAGTCCGATTAAAACGTCGCCGACTTTCACACGCTCCGAAGTGATGAGATTATTTTTTTCGACGACACCGACCGCAAAGCCGGCAATGTCATATTCTCCGGGCGAATAAAATCCGCTCATTTCCGCAGTTTCGCCGCCGATTAACGCGCAGCCCGAAGCTTTACATGCGTTGGCGACGCCGCGAACAATTTCGGCAACCTGCGCGGGATTTAATTTTCCGACGGCAAGATAATCGAGAAAAAATAACGGCTCCGCGCCTTGTACAAGAATATCATTAACGCACATTGCAACGGCATCTTGCCCTATTGTATCGTGTTTGTTAAGG
>CAJOOE010000082.1 GCA_905236145.1 uncultured Selenomonadaceae bacterium | reverse complement strand
TAATACAAAAATTCGTCGTAACGCTTTTTGTCGAAATATTTTTTGTAACCTTCGGTCATCGGCGGCAAAAACATTATCGGTCGAATATTTTTTGATTCGCACAAAGTCAAATAATCGTCCAAAATTTGCCGATTTTCCGCGACGGTTTCCGGATAATTGCGATTTTCTTTCTGCCACTCGTCAATCATTTTTCTTGCAGTCACTCTGAATTTTTGAGTCATTGTCGCACCGGTCATTTCCGAAACCGGATTGTCAATATTGAAACTTTTTTTGTAATCCTCATAAAAATTTTTTACTCCGTCTTCAAAAAATTCGGTGCGGAAAATTTTTCCGTATTCTTCCGGAGAAAGCCGGAAATTGTGCAAATCTTTGAACGCAATGTAATATTGCAAAATGTACCAATGGGAATTATAACCCTTCGATTCGTCCCAATGAAAGCTGTACGGAGCAAGCCCGATTAAGGCGTATTTAAAATTTGCCCCCCCCCCTGTGGACAAAATTTCTTTTGCGACTTTGAAATCATAATAAAGGTCTTGGCTCTGTCCGGCAAAATTTATAAGTTTCTTTTTGAAACACGACGACAAGACAGACTTTGCCGAATAACTTATGCCTGTCGCGAAAATTTCGCAATCGGGAAGATTTTCCCTGTAATATTTCAACAAAGACGACAGCAAAAATTGATAGCGTTCGGCAAACAGATTCAACAACAAAAATTTTTCTTTCGGCAAGCCGTACTCTTTCAACATTTCGGTAATGTCGCCGTAAGTTTCCCAATTTGTCACGGCTATGCAGAGATCAAAATAAAAATCCCGGCAACACTCTTTCAATTCGTAAATCGGATGCAGGAGCGTTTCGGGAAGTTTGTAATTTGCCGAAATATTTTTTGCCTGCTCGATGTCGTCCGTTACAACAGCACAAAAGTCCGTTTGCCCGTTCAGAGAGTATAAAGCGTAATTCAAAAAATTTGTCGTCGTTACAAGCATTATCCGCATAAAAAATCTGTCCTTCCGAAAAATTTACCGAAATGCAACGAAAATGATCCGTGTGCAAATGCGTCAAAATCACAAAATCAATGTCTTGAGGAAAAATATTCATATCAGATTTTTTTTTCGCAGGACGGCGACAATTTCTTTTTCGATTGCTTTTTTCGGTCTTTCGTTTTTTATGACGAGGTCGGAACGCGAGCAAATTTCTTTCTGCGACATTTGAGAATTGAGTCTTGCCTTTGCCTGTTGTCGTGAAATTTTGTCGCGGTGCATCAGTCGGCGAAGTTGAATTTTTTTTCTGACCGAGACCGCCCAAACTTCATCGACTTCTTTTTCTCCGCCGCCCTCAAAAATCAAAGGGACCTCCGGAACGACCAATTTTTTGCCCGCCGCCTGACATTCGATTAAAAAATCTCTGACGTAATTCCATAAAATCGGATGTGCCGTTTCGTTGATCCAAAGTCTTTCGTCCGGATTGTTGAAAATAATTTCGCCGACCATTTTTTTGTTGAGTGTTCCGTCGTCTTTCAAAATGTATTTGCCGAAATGCCGGACGTAAGCATCAAATAATTTTTCGCCCGGTTCAAGCAATTTATGAGTTATTTTGTCAACGTCCAACGTCACCGCTCCGTATTTCCTTAAAATTTCGGAAATTGCAGATTTCCCGCAAGCTATGCCGCCGGTCAATCCGATTACATACAAAATTTTTCATCTCCCTTTACGCCCGCTTTAATTCCGGTAATTTTCTGCGGCATCAAAGGCGGCGGTGCAAACTTCTTCAAGCCGGGAAAAATTTTTCTTCAGAAACAATTCGCCCAGCAAAGTTTCAAAACCGGTGCTTGCATGATATTCGGCGACGGAAGATTTTCGCGGAGCATGACTTTCCGCATTTCTTCCGCGACGAAAAGAGTCCCGCTCCTCGTCTGAAAGTCCGGACTCGATTTTTTTGTAAATTTCCGCCTGCACTTTCGCCGAAACAATTTTTGCACTCAGGTCGTGCAGTTTGCGGACGTTCTTTGTCGTCTTTAAAAGCCGCGTTCTTACATACAAATGCCAGTAAGCGTCGCCGATATGAGCGGAAATAAGCGGGGACATTTCGCGAATTTCCGACGGCGAAATGTCAAAATTTGTCATTGAATCGACCATTTTACGCCCTGCGGAGTATCTTCCAAGACAACGCCGGCATCTTTCAGGGAATCGCGAATTTTATCGGCGACCGCCCAATTTTTTGCGGCACGGGCATCTTGACGAATCGAAATTATTATTTCCATGAGTTTTTCGACAAGCTCCGAATTGCCGCCGAAATTTTCCTCCTGTTCAAAAATTCCGATAATCTCCGCCATTTCCGCAAAAATTTTCTGCACGCGAAGAATTTTTTGTGAATCGTTCGCCGTCATTGAAATTTTGCCGTTTATGAAGTCGTTGCAGTAAATATTTATCTCGCGGGAAAGGTCGAACATTTTTCCGATTGCAAGTGCGGTATTGAAATCGTCGTCCATTGCTTCGTTAAAATCTTTCAAAATTTCTTCGGCTTTTGCGAAAATGTTTTCCGAAGAATTTTCGCCGCCGGAAAATTCGACTTCGCCGGCATTTATTTTTGCCGCAAGTTCATTTATCGCGTCGTGAGAATTTTTCAGGCGTTTCAGGGAAGTTTGAGCCTCTTTTATTGCGTCCTCCGAAAAATTCAGCGGACTGCGGTAATGAGTTTGCAGAAGGAAAAATCTTATAACTTCGCCCGGATACTTTTTCAAAATATCTTCTACCGTGAAGAAATTTCCGGCGGATTTACTCATCTTTTCGTTGTCGATTGTTATAAAACCGTTGTGCAACCAATATTGAGCGAAAGAATGATTGTCGCCGATTGCGGCTTGAGATTGGGCAATTTCGTTTTCATGGTGCGGGAAAATCAAATCGGAGCCGCCGCCGTGAAAATCAAATTTTTCTCCCAAATATTTCAGCGACATAACCGAACATTCGATATGCCAGCCCGGACGACCGGCTCCCCAGGGACTTTCCCAAGAAGGTTCGCCGGGTTTCGCGGATTTCCACAGGGCAAAATCCATCGGGTGACCCTTTCGATCGTCAACCTCAATTCTCGCTCCCGCTTGCATATCGTCCAATTTTCTGCCGCTTAACTTTCCGTACTCCTCATCTTTTTCCACGCTGTAATAAACGTCGCCGCTCTCCAATTTGTAAGCGAAACCTTTATCGACAAGAGTTTTAATCATTTCGATAATTTCCGGCATTGTTTCCGAAACTTTCGGATAAACGTCTGCACGGCGAACATTTAAAGCGTCCATAGCCGCGAAATATGATTTAATGTAACGCTCGGAAATTTCTTTCCAAGTCACAAATTCGCGATTGGCGGCGGCAATAATTTTGTCGTCAACGTCGGTAAAATTTTGAATGTATTTCACTTTAAAGCCGCGTTTTAAAAAATATCTGCGGATAACGTCCCAAGTGACAAAAGGGCGGGCGTTCCCGATGTGCGGCGTGTTGTAAGGAGTTACCCCGCAGCAATAAATTCCGACTTCTCCCTCTTTGAGCGGCTTAAATTCTTCTTTCGAGCGGCTCATTGTATTATAAACTCTTAACAAAACTGTCACCTTCCGATATAAATTTTTTGACCGGCAATTATTCTTCCGGTCGTCGAATATTTCCTGCCCGTGCGGAGAAACTTTGAAAGACGGTCAAATTTTTTTCGTCGCTTTCAAAATTATTTCCGACAACAGCCACGATAAAATTAAAGTTGCGGCAAGTTCCGCGGAGTGCGGGAAAACTACCGCAATCGCGGCAAAGATTATCATAAAAATCGGGTGAACATAATAAATCATCATGCTCAAATCTCTGAAATGTTTCCACGCCGGCGAATCCGGCAGAGAAATATTTTTTATCAAAAGGAAAATGAAAAATACAGTCGGGGCGATAAAAGCCGAGCCGTCATAAAAATTGTGGTAAGGCAGATCGTACTTTCCCAAAAATTGAGTTTCGAGCCAAAATATAAACGAAGTCGCCGCCGCCGAGAAAATCAAAGTCCGGCGTCCGAATTGCGGATTTTTCCACGCGATATAAGCTCCGATCGAAAGGTAAAGCAAACCGAAACAAAGCCCGTCCCGCGTCGTCTGCAAAATTTCCCGGAGTTTCATTATATTGTCAAAGCCTTCCGTACCCGGCGGGAAAAAGTGCATGAGTATACCGTAATAAGAAGTTCCGAGCATCGCGAAAATGTAAAAGAATCCGGCGATAAAAAAAATCGTGCGGAAAGAAAATTTCAGCTTTACAAACATCGTCAGCCAAAAGAGTGCGATAAGCAAAGACTGCAAAAACCAAATTTGAAAGAACGAGCCGGACATTATGAATTTGTACCAACTTATATTTTCAAATTTCATCGGTGCCAGTACATCTTTCAAAAATCCGTCGCCGGCGGGAATGACATTGACGAAGGCGAGATAAAAGACGTTCCACAAAAACCAGAGTTGCAAAATTCGCAGAAAATATTTTTTTATTTTCGCCGTGTCGATTTTTCCCGTCGGCATTTTGCGAAAGAGAAAAAATCCGGAGGCGACGAAAAAAAACGGCACCGGAATCCTTGCAATATGTCTTGTAATTTCTTGAGAAATCGGCGAAGTTGCCCAATCTTCAAAACGCGGCCAATTAAGGCAGTGAATCGTCACTATTATCAACGCACAAATAAATTTTGCCAAATCGATCGCGTTAAAATTTTCGCGTTTAATTTCCGTCATACAAAAGTCACCGGAAAAAAATCAGTCAAGCAATTTGTCCAGACCGACAGTCAAACCTTTCAGCGACTTAACTTTTTTGCAAGCCAAGACAACACCCGGCATAAAAGAATCGCGTCCGGTGGAATCGTGGCGAATTGTCAAAGTTTGACCCAATCCGCCGAAAATTACTTCCTGATGAGCGACGTAGCCGGGAAGTCTTACGCTGTGAATTTTTATTCCTTCATAATCCGCACCGCGAACGCTCTTCAATCTCTCCTCCTCGTCCGGGTGACCTTGTTTGTGGGGAGTGCGGACTTCCGAAATCATTTTTGCGGTAAGTTCAGCCGTACCGCTCGGAGCGTCAAGTTTTTTGTCGTGGTGCAGTTCTATAATTTCAACGTCCGGCATATATTTCGCGACTTTTTGCGACAGAGTCATCATCAAGACCGCACCGATCGCGAAATTCGGAGCGATGAAAGCCGGCGTATTGTTTTCTTCCGCCGCCGCACGAATTTTTCCCCGTTGTTCGTCACTCAATCCGGTTGTCCCCACGACCGGCGAAACTTTATTTTTCAACGCCGTCATTACATTTTCAAATACGACATTCGGGCGGGTAAAATCGACCATGACTTCCGGCTTGCACTTTTCCAAAGCCTCGTTTAAATTCGTGAAAACTTTTAAACCTTCGACTTCACCTTCGACGGCGTCGCAAACTCCCGTCAATTCCAATTCCGGATCCGATTTAACCGCCGCCGCGACGGTTCTGCCCATTCTTCCCATCGCTCCGTTTACCAAAACTTTAATCAATTTTTTTTCCTCCCGTGAAAAAAATTTTTTCTTAGATTTTATATTAAGCGTTTTATCGCGTCAAGAACCGGATTTTTTGTTGCGGAAAACGTTTTTGTATCAAACCGTGTCGGAACCTGTCCGGTTGTGTTTATATGCAAATGAACATAACCTAAAATTTCCACATCAAACCCAGATTGCCGGCAACTCCTCTTTGATTTCCACAGGCTGCAGTAACTCCGAGATTCAGTGTGAAATTGCTTTTTGTCGGCTGATGCAACCAGCCGATTTCAAATATTCCGCGCTTGCCTTTAAGACTTGGAGTAAGTGTACTGTATCCGGCTACGGAGGCTCCGGCATCCCCGTTAAATTCACGCTCAAAGTAAGCACCGAGATAGCCCTTGCTCCCTTCATGGAAGGTATGGGTCAGTCGGACACCCGGTCTGAGTCTGTGGCTGTTGACAGCGGAAAAATTATAAGTTTCGCCTGTACTCAAACGGGCAGTGTCGCCCCCCGTGCGGCTGTAAAAGTATCTGAGTGAAACGTCCAAGTCGTTGTCTTCAGTCAACTTGACAACTTTTCCAAAACCCAAATGTACTCCCAGGTAATTGCTGTCGGTGTCGTAGCCTATGGTTGTACCCTCGTAGCCCGTAAAGTTGCCGGAGCGGTAATCCGCCTTGGTTCTCCCCGCCCGGAAACTGCCCTCGTAATACAGACCGCCGACATTCTTCAGGCGAACAAAAATTGTTGCTCCCGTGTAATCGCTGTCGCCTTCGCCGTGCATATTGTTATAATAGCTGTCATAGTTGCCTTTGCCGTATTCTCCGGCCAAGCCAAACATCAATTTGCCGTTGCTTTTTTCAATTTCTCCGACTACACCGAGAATTCCGCCGAATCCGCGACTGTCCACATGGGAGCCGGTCCGGTAACGATATTTACCGCCTTGCATGGCAAAGAACGGTGACCATTTGCCGGCTGTGCCGGATTCTTTTTCTGCCTGAAAAATTCCGTCCGTCAC
>CAJOOE010000081.1 GCA_905236145.1 uncultured Selenomonadaceae bacterium | reverse complement strand
TTCGGATTTGCGACGGGACTTTTGCAAGACTCGATGACGGGAAGTTTTTTCGGCTGTGCGACTTTCAGCTACATGACGGCGGGATTTGTTTTCGGCAGTTTTTCAAAACACGTTTTCAAGGAACAATTTTTTCTGCCCATTGTCAGCTCCGTTGCCGCCGGAACACTTCACTTTTTCGTCATGACGGCATTTATTTTTTTACTCGGCTACAGTCCGAATTTTATTTCGATGATTTATAAAATTTTGATACCGCTTTTGATTTATCAACTTGTCTTTGCTTATCCCGTCCATAAACTTGTCTATACTTTGGACAAAGTAACAAAAGAGCGTTAATTTTACTTTCCACCTTATCGGAGTGACCGAAAAATGATTGTCGATAACAATAACAACAGCGAAGAATATTTGGAGCGGCTTACCCCGCTTGCAGTTTTAATGGTGCTCGTCATTTTTGTGCTTATCGGTCGTGTGGGATATTTGCAAATTTACGACGGGGAATATTATACCCGCCTCGCGGACGGCAACAGGATAAGAATTATTCCTTCCGTTGCACCGCGAGGTACTTTTTTCGACAGAAACGGTCAGCTTTTGGTTGCCAATCGTCCGGGCTTTACCGTTTCACTCCTGCCGCTTGCGGATCCGGTCTCTCCCGCAGTCGTCCAAAAACTTTCAAAACTTTTGAACGTTCCTGCGGAAGAAATTCAGAAAAAAGTTGACGCTCACGTCGGTTTTGATCCGATTCGCATAAAACAGGACGTTGCCGCCGATGTCATAACGATTTTGAAAGAACAGCAGGACGAATATCCCGGCGTTGTCATTGAAATTCAGCCGATCCGAAATTATTTTTTGCGACAGCAGGGAGCACACACATTCGGCTACGTCAGCGAAATTTCCGATGCCGAACTTGAAACAAAAAAAGAACAGGGGTACAAGTCCGGCGACATAATAGGGAAATTCGGATTGGAAAAAATTTACGATAAAGAAATTCGCGGGGAAAACGGCGGCGAACAGGTTGAGGTCGATGTCGCCGGCAAGCCCGTGCAGATTTTGGGAAAGAAAGATCCGACGCCCGGTTACGATTTAATTTTGACAATCGACAAGGATTTGCAAATTGCGACGGAAATCGCGGTTGATGAAATGTTAAAGCAAATTCACTGCAACGCCGCCGCCGCCGTCGTCTTAAATCCGCAGAACGGGGAAATTTTGGCTATGGTCAGTCGTCCGGCATTTGATCCGAATCTTTTCGCCGGCGGTATCTCCACGAAAAATTGGAACGCGATAAACAATAATCCCTTTCACCCGATGGACAACAAGACAATTACCGGCGAATATCCGCCCGGCTCGACTTTCAAAATTGTAACCGGGACGGCGGCTCTTGCTGCCGGAAAAGTCACTCCGCAGGAGAAAATTTTTGACTCCGGTCATCACTGGCTGATACCGAAATCAAATGCCGCAGGTGAGGCGTTGGGCTGGATAAATTTCCGGGAGGCTCTCGCTCACTCCGACAACGTCTACTTTTATGAAATGGGTAACCGACTCGGAATTGACCTTTTGGGACATTATGCAAAAATGTTCGGTTTGGGGTCGGAAACCGGAATTGATCTGCCTTATGAATCTCCGGGACTTGTCGCAAGCCGGGAATATAAAATGAAAGTTTATGAAGAGGAATGGTATTTGTCGGAAACTTTCGACGCGGCAATCGGGCAAGGTTTTAACCTTGTGACTCCCCTGCAGGCGGCTATGGTCATGGGGGAAATTGCGGCGAACGGCAAGAGATTTAAACCGCACCTGATAAAGAGAATGGTCACGCAGAACGGCGAACTTGTAAAAGAAATTCAGCCGGAACTTTTAAGCACTCTTGAAGTTGAACCTTGGGTTATAGAATTGGTTCAGTCAAGTTTGCATGACGTTACGAAGTACGGGACGGCGGCAAGCAATTTCAGAGGATTTACTTACGACATAGCCGGAAAGACCGGAACCGCCGAAAATCCGCACGGCAGAGATCACGGCTGGTTTGTGGGTTACGGGCCTTTTTCAAATCCGACCGTCAGCGTGGCTGTCGTTGTCGAGCAGGGCGGTTACGGGGCAAGCTCCGCAGTCCCGATAGGAAGGAAAATTTTGGAGGCGGCATTTGCCATTCAGGCACAGCGTGGTAGTTTTTGACGGGTAAAAGAAGGGTGAATTTTGAAATTGTTAAAAAAAACCGGACTTGACAAAACAGAACAGAAAATTTTAAACGGCGAAAGATTGACGAAAGAGGACGGGCTTACGCTTTTTGAGAGCAACGAAATTGCAAGGATCGGAGCGTTGGCCGATTACGTTCGCCGGGAAAAGTGCGGCGATATTGTCTTTTACAACGTCAACTGCCATGTAAATCTCACAAATATCTGCACTTCCCGCTGTAAATTTTGTGCTTTCGGCCGCGATGACGGGGAGCGGGGAGCTTACGCCATGACGGTTGAGGAAGTTTTAAATTTGATTCGCGAGGCGATGAAAGATCCGAATATGTCCGGACTTCACATTGTCAGCGGTCTGCACCCGACTTGGACTTTTGAAGATTATTTGAACTTTCTGCACGTCATCAAAGAAAATTTTCCTTCGCTGTATATCAAGGGATTTACCGGAGTTGAAATTACGCACTTTGCAAAAATTTCCGGCAAGAGTGTCGAAGAAGTTTTGAAAGAATTGAAAGCGGCGGGACTCCGGGCGATAGCCGGCGGCGGTGCGGAAATTTTATCGGATCGCGTCAGAAATTTACTCTGTCCCAAAAAAGCGACTGCGGCGGAGTGGCTGAATGTTGCCCGAACCGCTCACCGGCTCGGAATAAAGACAAATGCAAGCATGCTTTACGGACACATAGAAACTTTGGAAGAGCGAGTGGATCACTTGCTGACTTTGCGGGAACTGCAGGACGAAACCGGCGGCTTTCAAACTTTTATCTGCTTTCCTTTCCTGCCGAAAAATACGGCGTTGGAAAAGGAAATCAAACAAACTTCAATGTGGGACGATTTGCGGACGATGGCAATTTCCCGGCTTATGCTCGACAATTTCAAAAACATAAAAGCCTACTGGGTAATGCTTACCGTTCCCGTCGCTCAGGTTGCATTGGGTTTCGGGGCAAACGATATTGACGGGACTGTACACCGGGAAAAAATTATTCATGATGCCGGTGCGACAAGTCCGACCGCTTTGGCAGAGGACGAAATAATAAAGATAATAAAAGACGCGGGACGTATTCCGGCGGCGGTTGATTGCAATTTCAACATTTTGAGGACGGCTTGAAGAGAAATGGACGACAAAATTTTAAATGCGGCGAAGGAAAAAGCGATTGCCGGAGAGAGATTGAATTTCGACGAAATTCTTGCACTGTACCGGGAAAACGATTTGATTTTTTTGGGACGGGCGGCGAAATTGATGAAGGAACGCAAGACCGGAAAAAATGTTTTTTACAAAGTCAACCGCCACATAAATTTGACGAACGTCTGCCGGTCAAATTGTCCGCTGTGTGCTTTTCAATGTTTGAGCGGGGACAAGCGGGCTTTTACTTTGGAATTGCCGGAAGTCGAAAAAATTTTGCAAGATTTTAAAAACGTCAAAAATCTTTCCGAAATTCACATAGTCGGAGCTTTGCATCCGGACAAAAATTTTGATTATTATTTGAACGCAGTGAAACTTGTCCGAAAAAATTTTCCGGAAGTCGAAATAAACGCTTTCACGCCGGTTGAAATTGTCCACTTTGCAAATATTTCCGGCAAGAGTTTTGAGGAAGTTTTAATCGAATTGAAAAACGCCGGTGTAAATTCTCTGCCCGGCGGCGGTGCGGAAATTTTTTCCGAGCGTGTCAGAAAAATCATCTGCCCGAAAAAAGCGACGGCACCGGAGTGGCTTGAAGTCATGAAAATCGCTCACCGGCTGAATTTCAAGACCAACGCCTCAATGATGTACGGGCATATCGAAACGATTGAGGAGCGAATAGAGCATTTGCTTGAACTCCGCAAACTTCAGGACGAAACCGGCGGCTTTAAATCAATGTTGCTTTTCCCCTTCCACCCGGCAAACACGGAACTCGGCAGGGAATACAATTTACGCGGACCGGGTTCTCATGAAAATTTAAAAATGCTTGCACTTTCACGGATTACATTGGACAATTTTGAAAGATTCAAAGCGTTTTGGATAATGCTTTCAATGCCGGTCGCGGAACTTGCCTTGTCATTCGGAGCGGACGATTTGGACGGGACGATCGGCGAGGAAAAAATAATTCATGCGGCGGGGGCTTCGGAGGCGGGATTTATCACGCCGGAAAAATTAAATCGAATAATTTCGGCAGTCGGATACAATCCTGTTTCGGAGTGAAAGCCGGAAAGAAGGGAGATTTTTATAAAATGAATTTTGAGAATAAAAAAATTTTGGTTATCGGAGCCGGAATCAGCGGATTTGCGGCGGCGAAGATTGCAAAAAAATTCGGTGCGGAAGTAATTTTGAGTGACGCGAAAGAAGAAAAAGATTTGAAGTTCGATTTTTCGGAACTTCGCGAACTCGGAATAAATTTGAAATTCGGCAAACAGACCGACGAACTTTTAAACGGCGTTGACATGATAATTTTGTCGCCCGCCGTCCCGATAAAAATTCCGGTCGTCCGGTCGGCGATTGAAAAAAATATTCCGGTTATCGGCGAGGTTGAACTTGCTTACAACCTTGCAAAATCTCCGATTTGTGCGGTCACCGGGACAAACGGCAAGACAACGACGGTCACTTTGCTGGGACTTTTGTTGAAAACGGCTTACGAAAAAGTCGGGGTCGGTGGGAATATCGGCACGGCTTTGAGTGAGGTTGCACTTGAAACCGGAGAGGGCGGCTGTATTGCGGCGGAAATTTCAAGTTATCAAATGGAAACGGCTCAAAAATTTAAGCCGCACGTTTCCGCTGTTTTAAATGTCACTCCGGATCATTTGAAACGGCACGGAAATATGGAAAATTATCAAGCCGCGAAGGAAAAAATTTTTGCAAACGAAACGCCGGAAGATTTTCTCGTTTTAAATTATGACGACGAAAGGACTCGGGGAATGATTGACCGGGCGAATTGCAAAACGGTTTATTTCAGCCGGAAAATTGAGCCGGAAGAAGGTGCGTTTCTTGACGGAAAAATGTTGAAGATAAAATTTTCCGGAAAAATTTACGAACTTTGCACGACTGACGAACTCGGAATAAAAGGCGGTCACAATGTCGAAAACGCACTTGCCGCCGCGATGACAGCTTTTCTTGCCGGAGCGGAGCCGGAAAAAATGCGGGAAATTTTGAAAAATTTTACCGGAGTGGAGCACAGGATCGAATTTGTCCGGGAAATTGACGGCGTGAAGTATTACAACGATTCAAAAGCGACAAATACAGATTCGGCGATTAAAGCTCTGGAAACTTTCGACGGGCATATAATTTTGATTGCCGGCGGCGACGACAAAATGACAAATTTGACGGATTTTTTAAATTTTGTCCGAAAACGCTGCGATTATTTGATTTTGGTCGGAGCGGCGGCGGAAAGATTCAAAAACGATGCGATTAAAAATGACTTTCCGCCGGAAAAAATTCTTGACGCGGGCTATTCCATGCAAAAAGCTGTCGAATTTGCAAAAAATATTGCTGCCGCCCCGCAAATTGTTCTGCTCAGTCCGGCTTGTGCAAGTTTCGATATGTACGACAATTTTGAGGAACGCGGAAAAGATTTCAAGAAAATTGTCAATTCTCTCTGAAAATCGAAAAAAAAATATTCGTTTAAAGGTAAAAACCGGCAGAAAAATTGATTTTCGCCGGAATTTTTTTCCCGGATTTTGACGAATTTTTGCAAAATTTTTTGTTTTCGCTCCGGCGGATTTTATTTCAAAAATTTTTTATAACTTTTCTTGCCTTGCGAAATTTTTAATTGAAATGAGCGTTTTTCTTGCCGTGTTTTGTTTCCTTTAAGTCTTGTTTTTGTAAATTGCGGATTGTTGCAGGAAATTTTCGGCGGCGGCAGAATAAAAAGCCGAATCACATTTTATTGGAGGTCTTATAAAAATTATGGCAACCCTTTACAAAAAAGTTGATACAAATTTGAATTTTGCAAGCCGCGAAAAGGAAGTCGAGGAGTTTTGGACCGAAAACAAAATCGCCGAAAAAGCCGTGACTCAACGCGACGGCTGCAGGGAATATACTTTTTACGACGGTCCGCCGACCGCAAACGGTCAGCCGCACATCGGTCACGTTTTGACCCGCGTCATCAAAGACCTTTTCCCCCGCTATCATTCGATGAAGGGCGAAAAAGTTTTGCGTAAAGCCGGCTGGGATACTCACGGCTTGCCGGTCGAATTGGAAGTCGAAAAACTTATTGGAATAAACGGCAAAGAACAGATTGAGGCTTACGGAATCGAGCCGTTTATAAAAAAATGCCGCGAATCGGTATGGAAGTATAAAGGTATGTGGGAAGAGTTTTCCGGTGTCGTCGGTTTTTGGGCTGATATGGAAAATCCTTACATCACTTACGAAAACAATTATATTGAGTCTGAATGGTGGGCGTTGAAACAAATTTGGGACAAAGGCTTGCTGTACAAAGGGCATAAAGTCGTCCCCTATTGCCCGCGTTGCGGAACTCCCCTTTCAAGCCATGAAGTTTCGCTCGGATATAAAGACGTTAAAGAACATTCCGCGATGGTCAAATTCAAAGTTGCGGACGAGGACGCTTATTTTCTTGCATGGACGACAACGCCCTGGACACTCCCTTCAAACTTGGGCTTGTGCGTAAATCCGAAAGTCGATTACGTCAAAGTTGAAATTGCCGGCACGAAATATATTTTGGCAGAGGCGTTGGTTGAAAAAGTTTTTGAAGGCGTTGAAGGCGAACGCAAAATTTTGGAAACTTGCAAGGGTAAAGATTTGGAGTTTAAAAAATATGAGCCGCTCTATCCCTTCGCCGACGAAATTGTAAAAAAATCCGGCAAGGCGGCGTTTGTCGTCGTCTGCTACGATTACGTCACGACGGAGGACGGCACCGGGATTGTCCATATCGCTCCGGCATTCGGTGAGGACGATAACCGCGTCTGCAAAAAATATGACATGGCTTTCGTTCAATTCGTTGACGGCAAAGGCAACATGACAAAGGAAACTTCATGGGAAGGAGTTTTTGTAAAAGATGCCGATCCGTTGATT
>CAJOOE010000080.1 GCA_905236145.1 uncultured Selenomonadaceae bacterium | reverse complement strand
TACAAGACGACGGAGAAAAAAGAATCGCAACCCCTTCCCTTTTCCCTCTCAACTTTGCAGGTCGCGGCGGGAAAACAATTCGGTTACACTCCTCAGCAGGTTTTGGATGCGGCTCAAAGTCTGTATGAAAAAAAATTTACCACTTACCCGCGTTCCGATTGCGAATATTTGCCGCCGAATCAATTCGGAGATGCCGGAGCGATTTTGAAAAATTTGCAAAGTACCGGCGACGAATCTTTGCAAAGACTTGCCGAAAATGCCGACGCGAAAATTAAAAGCCGGGCGTGGAATCAATCCAAAATTTCCGCTCACCACGCAATCATTCCCACGACAAAAAAAATTAACGCAGCCTTGAGTGCGGCAGAAAAAAATATTTACAGTCTTATCGCGAAAAATTACGCCGTTCAATTTTACAATCCGCACGTTTACGACGAAACGACGGTTGAAGTAAAATACAAAGACGAAAAATTTACCGCTCGCGGCAAGGTCATAAAATCACCGGGCTGGCGTGAATTTTACACCGCTCCAAAAATGAAATCGGACGACGAATCGGACGCAATTTTGCCGAAAATGAACAAGGGCGACGAAGTCATTTATCAAAAATCCGATTTGAAAAAAAGCACGACAAAGCCGCCGACCAGGTTTACCGCGTCAAGTTTGGTTCAGGGTATGAAAGACATTCACAAGTACGTCAAAAATCCGGAATCGAAAAAGCAACTCAAAGACGTTTACGGAATCGGAACCGAGGCGACGCGGGCAACGATTATCGACGACCTTTTAAAACGCGGATTTTTGAAAACCGAAAAGAAAGCCCTTTACCCGACGGACAAGGCGTATATGTTGATTGACGCTTTGCCGGACGAAATGACTTACCCGGACGCAACCGCAATTTGGGAAGATAAACTTCATTCAATGTCCGAA
The DNA here is from genome assembly GCA_905236145.1 of uncultured Selenomonadaceae bacterium. Taxonomy (GTDB): domain Bacteria; phylum Bacillota; class Negativicutes; order Selenomonadales; family Selenomonadaceae; genus Quinella. The sequence continues at coordinate 2,684 of CAJOOE010000080.1, read as the reverse complement.
GGCGAAGGAACTTTGGAAGATTTTATCGCGGGACAGGTCGAATTTACCCGCGAACTTTGCAAAAAAGCAGAAACCGCCGAAATAAAAGCTCCGGAAGGATTTTTCAAATGCCCGCGTTGCAACGCCGGAATAATGGTCAGAAGAAACGGGAAGAACGGCGAATTTTGGGGTTGCAGCAATTATCCCCGCTGCAAAAACACTTACCCGGACGTCGGCGGCAAGCCGAATTTTGAGGCAAGAAGAAATTATTCCCCGCCTTCCGATTTTATCGCCGCACCGCCGCCTTCTCACGCTCGACCGCCGGAAGATTATAATCCTGCCGAATTTTGGGGAGAGATTTAAAATGAAATTTGAAGATCTCGGATTAACTCCGGAAATTTTGAAAGCAACGGAACAATTTAACGAACCGACAAAAATTCAAGAACTTGCAATACCGAAAATTTCGGGCGGCGGAAATTTTATCGGTCGGGCTCCGACCGGCACCGGAAAAACTCTCGCATACCTCCTGCCGGCAATTCAAAAAATTGATGTCGCAGATCCGAATTTGCAAGTTTTGATTTTGTCGCCGACTTACGAACTTTCAATGCAGACGGCAAAAGTTGCCCGCGAAGTCGTCGAAAAATCCGGCTTAAAAATAAAAATTCAATCGCTTATCGGCGGGGCGAACATTAACCGGCAAATTGACGCGATGAAAAAAAATAAACCGCAACTTGCTGCGGGGTCTGCGGGAAGAATTGCGGAGCTTGTCGGAAAAAGAAAATTGAATCTTGCCCGCGTGAAAATTTTGATTTTGGACGAATTTGACAGACTTTTGGACGATCAAAATTTCAAGACGATAAAAAATTTGTTGAAACTTTTGCCGAAAGATTTTCAATGCCTGATGTTCAGTGCGACTGCCGGAAAGAAGGCGTTGCAACGTGCGGAAATTTTCGGCACACCGAATTTGATTGAAGTGGAAACGGACGAAATTTTTACGGCGGCAAGGGAAAATCTTTATAAAGTCGTCGATTTTCGCGACAAGATTTCGGAACTCCGCAAACTTACCCGCCGCCTTCCGATAAATCGCGGCTTGGTTTTCATCAACAAAAACTTTGATGCGAATACGGCTTTGGAAAAATTGCGTTATGAGGGATTGAAAGTTGCGAGTCTTGTCGGAACGGCGGACAAAGTTGCCCGGAAAAATGCACTTGCCGATTTTCAATCCGGAAAAATTCAACTTCTCCTTTCGACAGACCTTGCGGCTCGCGGGCTTGACATCAGCGAAATTGATTATGTAGTGAATTTGGATTTTCCGGACGACTCGCAAATTTATCTTCACAGAGCCGGAAGGACGGCTCGTGCAGGTCAAAGCGGAAAGGTTTTGACTTTGGTCGATAAAAGAGAATTGCCGAAACTCGAAGAAATTTCAAAGAAATTGAAAATCGAATTTAAAGCCGGCATTTAATATTTTACGGGGGAAAAATTTTGAAGAAGAAATTATTTGCGGCGGGATTGGTCGGAGCGATTATCGGAATATTCCTTTCGATAAGTTTCACGGTATTTTTTTTCAATCTCGACAAAAAAAGTGCATTCAATATCGGACGAATGTTCGGAGCGATGAAATTCATAGAAATGAATTATGTGAACGAAGTGGACAAATCGAAATTGCTTGAAGGTGCGATTGAGGGAATGGTTCACTCTTTGAACGATCCGCACTCGCTCTATATGGACACGAAACTTTACAGCAGATTGAAAGCGGAAACGTCCGGCAGTTTCGGCGGCATAGGGGTTTACATGGGATTTCGCAATAACGGCGTTCAAGTTTTGAGTGTCATGCCGGACAGTCCCGGAGCGAAAGCCGGCTTGGCGGCGGGCGATTCCATTCTTGCCGTTGACGGCGAACCTGTCGCCGATATTGCACCGGACGAAGTCGCTTTGAAAATTCGCGGTGACGTGGGCAGCGACGTTAATTTGCTTATCAAGCGTGAAGGAGAGGCAGACAAAAATTACACGATAACCCGCGACGTAATAAACATAAAAACCGTTTTCGGCACAATGCTTGACGACGGATCGGCTTACGTCAGAATAACAAATTTCAGCGAAAATACAGGCAAGGAATTTAAAGAAGTTTTGTCCGAAGAAAATTTTGCGAATATCAAGGGAATGATTTTGGATCTCCGGCAAAATCCCGGCGGTACCATTACGAGTTGTGTGGAAGTTGCCGGCGAAATTGTCCCGGCGGGCGACATTGTTTCTGTCGTGGAGCGTGACGGGAAGAAGGAAGTTTTTAAATCCGGGCTTGAAAATCCGAAATATCCGATCGTCGTTTTAATGGACAAATACAGTGCGAGTGCGTCTGAACTTTTGGCGGGAGCTTTGCAGGATACCGGTGCGGCTGTGATTGTCGGCGAAACTTCTTACGGCAAAGGCTCCGTGCAGACCGTTGTCCCGATGTTCGCCGACGATGCTTTGAAACTTACCATAGCGAAATATTACACGCCTTCCGGGCGATCCATTGACGGGACGGGCATTGTCCCGGACTTTGAGGTAAAACTTGAAAAGCCGGTTATGATTGAGCGGGAATTGCAGACAAAAAATCCGCCCGATGCTCAACTGCTCAAGGCGGAAGAAATTTTGAAAAATCAAATTCAAGCCGGCAAAATTCTTTTCGACAAATAATTTTTATCGTTGCGGTTACCGGATTC
>CAJOOE010000079.1 GCA_905236145.1 uncultured Selenomonadaceae bacterium | reverse complement strand
CGACTCGCCCGTCCATCATATCCGACGGAGCAATAATGTCCGCACCGCATTCCGCCTGACTCAAAGCGACTTTCTGCAGAAGTTTCACAGTTTCGTCGTTGTCCACGTATTTTCCGCAAAGTTTTCCGCAGTGTCCGTGAGTGGTATATTGACAAAGGCAAACGTCTCAGACAATCGCAAGTTCGGGAACGGATTTTTTTATTGCGGAAATTGCACGCTGAACCGGTGAATTCATATCCCAAGCGGAAGATCCGATTTCGTCTTTGTATTCCGGCAAACCGAAAATTTCGACGGCGGGAATACCGAGCGACGAAATTTTTTTTGCCAGTTCAACCGCATTATCGACGGAAAGTCTGTAACAGCCCGGCATACTTGAAATTTCTTCCTTCAAATTTTCGCCGGCAATTACAAAAATCGGGTAGACAAAATCCTTGACGCTCAAATTTGTTTCTCTGACCATGGAACGGATATTTTCGGAAATTCTCATTCTTCGCGGTCTTATTTTCAACATTTAATCAGGCTCCTTTTACTATCAGTTCCAAACGACCGGTACGCGGGTGAATCATCAATCCGTGTACTTTTACGTCTTTCGGAATAAGCGGATTTGCTTTTATCGCGGCGACGGTATCTTTTACATTCTGTTCCGGGTGTAGGAAACCGTCAGCCCATTCATTCAATTCTTTTCTTATCATTTGAATTGCCTCCGGGACAATTCCCCGCTCCGACATCGCTTTAATCAAACTTTCGGAAGTCGTCTTTGCCATGCCGCACTCGTGATGACCGATAACAGCAATTTCATTTACACCCAATTCATAAATGCAGACCATCAAACTGCGGATCGTCGCGTCAAAAATACCGGTAACGGAATTTCCGGCGGTCTTTATGATTTTTACGTCGCCGCGATTGAGTCCCATGGACGGCTCCAAAAGATTGACCAGCCGGGTATCCATGCAAGTAACTATCGCCAATTTTTTGTGAGGAAGTTTGCTCGCGTGAACGTCCTCTTTTGTGTAATCGGTCGGCGGGTTCTCGCAAAATTTTTCGTTGACTTTCAAAATTTCTTCAATCATTTTCATTTCAATTTCTCCCGTTCAAAAAATATTTAACCTCGCTTGCAAATTTCTTTTTCTTTCAACGTCGCAATTTCCCTGCAAGAAGATTTCGGTGCAATTTCCGAAATATTGATTTTTCTCCGCTCCGTGTTATAATTGGCACGGAATGTATAAAAAAATAAATTCGGAGGGGTAAATTGAAAAGGGTTCATGTAATCGGTGCGGGACTTGCCGGAAGTGAGGCGGCGGTACAAATTTCAAAGTGCGGCGTTGAAGTGATTTTGCACGAAATGCGACCGAAAAAACTTACTCCCGCCCACAAGACCGGAAATTTTGCGGAACTCGTCTGCAGTAATTCTTTCCGGGCGGCGGGACTTACAAACGCCGTCGGAGTTTTGAAGGAAGAAATGCGGCGGCTCGGATCGGTGATAATGGAATCGGCGGACGCGACAAAAATTCCGGCGGGCGGGGCGTTGGCGGTTGACAGAAATAAATTTTCGGAACTCGTCACGGAAAAAGTCAAAGCGGCGGTTGCCGGTTTTGTCGAAGAAGAAGTTACCGACCTTGAGGAAATTTTAAATTCCGGCGATATTGTCGTTATTGCGACGGGGCCTTTGACCGAAGGAAAATTTGCGGAAGAAGTCAAAAAATTGACGGGCGGCGACGGATTTTATTTTTAAGATGCGGCGGCTCCGATTGTCACGCTTGAGTCGATAAATTTTGAACGGGCTTACAAACTTTCGCGTTACGGCAAAGGCGAAAATCCCGGTGACGACACGGCTTACATAAATTGTCCGATGGATCGGGAAGAATATTTTTCTTTCCGAAATGCACTTGTCAACGCCGAAAAGACAAAGCCGCATGAATTTGAAAAGGAAGTTTTCTTTGAAGGTTGTCTGCCGATTGAGGTCATAGCCGCTCGCGGGGAAGATACCTTGCGTTTCGGACCGATGAAACCGGTCGGATTGAAAAATCCTCACACCGGCGAAATTCCCTTTGCCGTCGTTCAACTTCGGCAGGATAATATCGGCGGCACGTTGTATAATATCGTAGGTTTTCAGACTCATTTGACTTGGGGCGAACAGAAAAAAGTTTTCCGAATGATTCCCGGACTTGAAAACGCGGAAATTGTTCGTTACGGCGTAATGCACCGGAACACCTACATAAATTCGCCGAAAGTTTTAATGCCGACGTATCAACTTAAAGGCAATCCGAATATTTTTTTTGCGGGGCAAATGACCGGCGTTGAGGGTTATATGGAGTCGGCGTCTTCCGGGCTTGTTGCCGGAATAAATGCGGCACGGCTCGCGAAAAGTTTAAATCCGCTCGCCTTTCCGCCGGAAACTTGTACCGGAGCATTGGCAGAGTACATCACGACCGCGTCACCGGAAAATTTTCAGCCGATGAATATTACTTTCGGACTGTTGCCGCCCTTTGAAAATCGAGTGAGGAAGAACGAACGAAAATTGAAACTCGGTGAACGGGCTTTGAGTGTGATTGATACTTTTGCGACAGAATCAGAGCATTGGCATAATTCCCGACACACTGAAAAGGAGAGATAAATAAAATGGAATTTCACGCAACAACAATAGTGGCGGTCAAGAGAAACGGAAAGACCGCGATAGCCGGCGACGGACAAGTTACTTTCGGCGAACATACCATAATGAAATCGACGGCAAAAAAAGTTCGCCGACTCTATCACGACAAAGTTATTGCCGGTTTTGCCGGATCTGTCGCGGACGCATTCACGCTGTTTGAAAAGTTTGAAAGTAAATTGGAAGAATGTCACGGACATTTGCAAAGAGCGGCGGTCGCACTTGCAAAAGACTGGCGAACGGATAAAATTCTCCGCAAACTTGAGGCTTTGCTTTTGGTTGCCGACAAAGATACAATTTTAATGCTTTCCGGCGGCGGCGAAGTTATAGAGCCGGACGGGGACGTTGCGGCGATAGGTTCCGGCGGTTTTTATGCACTTGCGGCGGGCAGAGCTTTAATTTCTCATACCGAAATGACTGCGGCGGAAATTGCAAAGGAATCTTTGAGCATTGCGGCTGATATTTGCGTTTTCACGAATCAAAACATAATCGTTGAAGAATTGCAATAAGGGTAAAGATAATACGGAGG
>CAJOOE010000078.1 GCA_905236145.1 uncultured Selenomonadaceae bacterium | reverse complement strand
CATCGGCACAACTTGCGCGTAACCGCCTCCCGCCGCACCGCCTTTTATTCCGAAACACGGCCCCAAACTGGGTTCACGGAGAGCGACGCAGGTTTTCCGTCCGATTTTTGAAAAAGCATCGGCAAGACCGATTGAAGTCGTTGTTTTACCTTCGCCTGCGGGGGTGGGAGTTATTGCGGTCGTCAGGACAAGTTTTCCGTCCGGCTTGTCTTTTATTTTTTCCCAAACTTCACGCGAAATTTTCGCCTTGTATTTGCCGTACAATTCCAAATCGTCATCAGTCAAATTCAATTTTGCGGCAATGTCGGTTATCTTTTGAATTTTTGCCTGTTGTGCAATTTCAACGTCACTTAACATAAAAATTCCCTCCGCTCAGAATGAAGATTGAATTATCAACGCCAAATTTTTGTCCTGCTCGTCCTCCCAATGAATATTATATGCACGGGCGGGAGTTTCAACGCCCCAGTTATTAAGTTTTACATCAATATATTCGTTGCCGCCGGCAGACAATTTTTTCGCCGGGCAGCCTTCGCAGGGAGAATCGAATCCGTGAAATCTTTGATAGCAAGGTTGTTCGGACGAGGCATTTGAAAGAGTTTGCCGGATTGTACGGTTAAAGAAAATCGGAATGTAAGTTTCCTTGTCCACGACGTAAATAAATTCCTGCATATGGTCAAGAATGTTTTGCAAGTGTTTGTTGACTCTTTCCGCAATCCTGTCGGTTTTTCTGTCGAGAAGAATATTTCCCAAAAGCACGGAAAAAATGCTTAACTTGGTGAGTTCGTCCTTCGTAAATTCGCGGGGAGCGGCGGCACTTTCAAAACCGACGCAACCGACATCTTCCGTCCCGTGAGTAACTTTGCAATAGGCAAAAGAACCGATATGCAAAGTCTTTGCGTTATCGGCATATTGAGGACATTGGACGATGACATCTTCGGAAATCGACATCACGCCGTAAGGCGTGGCGTGATACAACGCCCCTATCATTTCATAACGCTTGTCTATGACTTCCGCAAAATGATCCGCGTTTCGAGGATCTCCGATTGACAGACCGCGGGGACTTACCCACTCAAAAGAATTTGAATAGCTGTTTGTACTGTGATTAAATCCGTCCACCGCAACCCGGTCAAGATTGAACTGTTTGCCGAAAAGTCCCAAACACATTTGAATCGTTATATCCTGATTTTGCGTTTCGTAAAGCATATTCAGGACAAACTCAAGCATATTGTCTTGGAAAGCCTTCTGCCGCATATCTTCCGCATGGTGCGGGTCGCGTGTGGAATCTACCGCGACGGATTGCCCGATTAAACTTGAATGGTAAATCGAATATTGATTTTTTCCCTTCGACTTTGAATCATATAAAGCCCGGTCGGCACGTTTGAAAAGTTCGACGTAAGAATTCCCGTGCTCCGGGTAAAGGGCTATGCCTATGCTGACGGAGAAAGGCAATTTTTCGTTGTTGCTTTCATAAATCCTGTCCATACTTTTCAAAAGTTCGGTGCAACGCTTTTCCAAAACGTCCAAAGAAGGCATTTCCGTAAAGAGTACGACAAATTCATCGCCGCCGATCCTGCCGACAATATCCTTCTGCCGAAAATTTGAGCGGATCGCCATACCCATATCCGACAAAACTCCGTCGCCGAAAAGATGACCGAAAGAGTCGTTGATGGCTTTAAATCCGTCCGCATCTATTATCATAAAAGCCGGCGGCAAGTCTGCCGGAGTGAGTGAGGACAAATATTTTTCGATATGTTTTTGACAGCCGACCTTGTTTAAAAATCCGGTCAAGACATCGTGTTCTGCGGAATGTTGCAACTCCATTTGCCAAAGTTGTTTTACATTTATATTGCAAATGCAACCGAAAGCAATAACCGGAGCGTTTTCGTCGAAGTAAACGACAAGCCGAAGTTCCGCCCAAAGATAACCGCGATCTTCCCTGCCGAGCAATCGGACTTTTCGACTGAAAAATCTGTAATCGTTCTGAATCATATTCAGCCAAAACATTTCGTCCAAAAATTGACTGAACTCCTCGCTGTCGTCCGGGTGAATGAAACTGCCGCCCCAAAAATAAGTGGAGGCGGGACAGGAAATTTGCGGCAATTTGTAATCGGAAGTTTCGACGGGAGTTGTAAACTCCAAAGTATCCGTTGCCAAATTCCAACTGAAATAGAGAATATTTTCGACATCGTTCAAAATTTTATATATTTCCGTGTCGAATTGTTGCGGAATTTCAAATTTTGAATCTGACATAATCGGGGAGACCTCCTTAACTTAAAATTTTTCGTTCATTTTAACACAAAAAGCCGGCAATTTTAATCCGGCAAGAAAAATTTTTTCACTTCCTCAAAAACAAAATCGCGTTTATCTGTCAAGGGCAAAAGGTGACCGCAGTCGGGGACTTTCACGAGCCGGATTTTTTCCGACGAAACATTTTCCGCGATATATTCCGCACTTTTCGGATTTGCCGTGTGATCTTCTTCACCATGCAAAATAAGAATCGGCACTGAAATTTCCGGCAAAATTTTCTTGACTTCGTCAATCAATTCGACAAGTTCATTGACGGACGGGAGCGGCATTTTCCTGTAAACTTCATTGACTGCCGGCGGTACGTCATGCAAATTTCTTCGCGGTCTGACAACGTACAAATCTTTGCAAAATTCTTTCGGCGGCAATTTTTCCACTCCCATGCCACTTGCAATAAAAATCGGAGCGGCAAGAGTTGCAAGCCCTTCGATTTTTTTTTGAGCAGCAAGTTTCAGAGCCAAAATCCCGCCCATCGAATGACCGACGACAAAGATTTTTTCGCACATTCCGGAAAGTACGGAATAAGCATCAAGCACGGAATTGAACCAGTCATCTTTTGAGGTACGAATAAGATCGCGTTCATGTGTTCCGTGTCCGGCAAGTCTGGGACAAAGGACGGAGAAACCGGCAAGATTTAAATATCTGCCGAGCAGAAGAAGTTCTGTCGGCAATCCGGTAAATCCGTGAATCAACAAAACGCCGGAATTGCCGCCCTTCAAAAAAAAAGATTCCGCACCGTCGATAATTTTCAATTTTCTCACACCTCATCGAAAAAAATTATGCCGTCATTCTTGCAATT
>CAJOOE010000077.1 GCA_905236145.1 uncultured Selenomonadaceae bacterium | reverse complement strand
CCTTTCATTTTGCCGCGGAACTGTTTGCGATATTTGACCCTCTTCGGTATCAACATTACGCTTCACTCCCTTCGGTCTTTTCGGGCGTAACCGCTTTCTCCTTCTTGTCCGGGAGAATTTCGCCCTTGAAAATCCAAACTTTTATTCCGATTCTTCCGTAAGTCGTATTTGCTTCCGCAAAACCGTAATCAATGTCTGCACGGAGCGTGTGAAGGGGAATACTTCCTTCGCGGTAAGATTCGCTGCGGGCAATTTCCGCGCCGCCCAAACGACCGCTGCAGGCAATTTTTATTCCCTTTGCACCCAGACGCATCGTCCTGCCGACCGACTGTTTCATTGCCCGGCGGAAAGCTATGCGGCGTTCCAACTGTGCGGCAATGTTCTCGGCAACCAGCGTCGCGTCGAGATCCGGTTGACGTATTTCCGTGATGTTTATATCCAATTTTTTATCGGTGAGTTTAGCCAAACTCTTTTTGATGTCCTCAATTCCCGAACCGCCGCGACCGATGACCATACCCGGTTTTGCGGTGTGAATCGTGAGCTTCAAACGTTCCTTTGAACGCTCCGTTTCAATGCGGGAAACTCCCGCCGCCATGAGCTGTTTTTTGAGCTCTTTGCGAATTTTTATATCTTCGTGAAGATTTGCCGCAAATTCGCCTTTTTTCTTGTCGGCGTACCATTTCGCGTCCCAAGTCTTGACTATGCCCAGACGCATTCCGTGCGGATGTACCTTCTGACCCAAACCGTTTCCCTCCTTTATTTTTCTGCAGACTCTTCTTCTCTCTCTTTGACGATAACCGTGATATGTGAAGTATGTTTCAAAATACTGAACGCCTGACCGCGTGAACGCGGGTGAATACGTTTCAATGTCGGACCTCCGTCGACATAGCAAGTGGAAACATACAATTTATCGGTATCCATGTCAAAATTGTTTTCGGCATTTGCAACCGCCGATTTGAGAACTTTTTCGATAAGTCCCGAGCCGCGTTTCGGAGTGAATTTCAAAATTGCAAAAGCTTCGTTTATATTCTTCCCGCGAATCAAATTCATGACAATGCGAACTTTACGCGGTGCAATTCTCACATATTTTGCCGTTGCCTTGGCTTCCTGTTGTGCCACGAAAGAATCCTCCTTTCCAAAATTCGGTGAAAAAAATTACTTGAGTGCGGTTTTACGCTCTTCGCCGGCATGACCTTTAAAGGTACGAGTCGGTGCAAATTCTCCGAGTTTGTGACCGACCATATCTTCGGTGATGTAAACCGGAACATGTTTTCTTCCGTCGTGAACGGCAATCGTATGACCGACGAAGACGGGAAGAATTGTCGAACTGCGCGACCATGTGCGAAGAACTTTCTTGTCGTTGGCTTCATTGAGAGCCTCCACTCTCTTCAAAAGTCTTTCCTGCACGAACGGCCCTTTTTTTACTGAACGTGACAAATTATTCTCCTCCTTCCGTCAAAATTACTTGCGACGACGAATAATAAGCTTATCGGATGCCAACTTTTTGCGGCGAGTCTTTTTACCCATCGCACATTTACCCCATTTTGTAACAGGATGTTTGCGACCGACCGGGCTGCGACCTTCACCGCCGCCATGCGGGTGATCTACCGGGTTCATGGCAACACCGCGGTTAGCCGGACGAATACCCATCCAACGGGCACGCCCCGCTTTACCGATCGTGATATTTTCGTGATCCAAATTTCCTACCTGTCCGATTGTCGCACGGCAATTGGTATGAATTTTGCGAACTTCGCCGCTCGGCATACGGATTGTTGCGTAATCGCCCTCTTTTGCCATAAGCTGAGCCGCCGTTCCCGCACTGCGGACAAGTTGAGCACCTTTTCCGATTTTCATTTCGATATTATGAATCATGGTGCCGACCGGAATATTTTTGAGCGGCAAGGCGTTGCCGGTTTTGATATCCGATTCCGGACCCGATTCGACTTTATCGCCGACTTTCAATCCGTTCGGTGCAAGAATATAACGCTTTTCGCCGTCTGCATAGTGCAGGAGAGCAATTCGAGCACTGCGATTCGGATCGTATTCGATCGTGGCAACTTTTGCCGGAATACCGTCTTTGTTGCGTTTGAAATCTATGATTCTGTAACGGCGTTTGTGACCGCCGCCCTGATGACGAACCGTCAAGCGTCCCTGTTGATTGCGTCCGCCGTGTTTTTTCAGCGGAGCAAGCAAGGATTTTTCCGGCTTGTCGGTTGTAATTTCTTCAAATGTCGAGACCGTCATAAAACGACGACCCGGAGAATACGGCTTGAATGATTTTATTCCCACTTGCTTCAGACCTCCTTTTTAAAATTTTACGCACTGAAGAACTCAATGGTTTCTCCCGCCGCAAGTTTGACTATAGCTTTTTTGTAGCTTGCTTTTTTGCCGACGACGCGACTCATACGCATACGCTTTTTCTTTGCACGGACGTTGACCGTGTTGACATTTTCGACTTTAACGTCAAAAACCTCGCGAACCGCGTCTGCAATTTGAATTTTGTTTGCACGTTTATCGACGACGAAAACATATTTTCCTTCCGCCATGAGGTCGGTGGTACGCTCCGTGATAAGCGGGCGAATCAAAATATCTCTCGCTTCCAACAACATCAGACGTACACCTCCTCAATTTTCGCAACGGCATCTTTCGTTATGAAAAGTTTTTCGCTGTTCAAAATATCGTAAACATTAAGCTCAAGAGCACTTATCGTAACGGCGTTGCGGAGGTTGTTTGCCGAACGCATTACATTTTCGATAAGTTCCGCCGTGATGAACAAGCCTTTTTTGTCGTCAACGCCGAAAGCCTTTTGAAATTCGACAAATTTCTTTGTTTTCGGAGCGTCGAAGTCCAAGCTGTCCAAAACGATTAAATTTCCGCTCTTGACCTTGTCCGTCAAAACGCATTTCAATGCAAGGCGACGCTGTTTGCGGGGCATTGAAAAAGCATAGGAACGCGGATGAGGTCCGAAAACCGTACCGCCGCCGCGCCAGAGCGGACTCCTGCGGGAACCTGCACGGGCACGCCCGGTGCCTTTTTGCCTCCACGGTTTGCGACCGCCGCCGCGAACCATCGCACGGGTTTTGGTTGAATGAGTTCCCAAACGACGTGATGCAAGTTGCATGACGACCGCCTGATGAACAAGTCCGGCGTTCATTTCAACATTGAAAATTTCTTCGCTGAGTTCCAAATCGCCGACTTTTTTATTTTGCATATCATATACTGCTGCAGTTGGCATCTGTCAAATCCTCCTTTCAATCTTATTTGTGTTTCTTAACGGGTTTGACAGTTTCGCGGATTATTACAAGACCTTTTTTCGGTCCCGGAATTGCACCTTTGATGAGGAGCAAATTTCTGTCCGCGTCCACTTTAACGACGGTCAAACGCTGTATTGTCGTACGGTTGCCGCCCATGTGTCCCGGCAATTTCTTGCCTTTGATTGTGCGACCGCCCGGACCGGAAAGCATTGCACCGGTCGAACCGGGTTCACGGTGAGATTTTGAACCGTGTCCCATCGGACCGCGAGCGAAATTGTGACGTTTGATTCCGCCGGCAAAGCCTTTGCCCTTTGAAGTGCCGATAACGTCAACCAAATCTCCGTTTGCGAAAACGTCAACGCCGATCGTATCTCCGACATTGTAATCGGACTCTTCGGCAAGGCGAATTTCACGAATGTATTTGACCGCCTTAACGCCGGCTTTCTTGAATTGACCTTCCATCGGCTTGTTGACTTTCTTTTCTTTGATGTCGCCGAAACCGATTTGAACGCCGTAATATCCGTCGGTGTCAACCGTCTTGTTGCGAATTACGACAAAACCTTTTTTCGGTCCGG
>CAJOOE010000076.1 GCA_905236145.1 uncultured Selenomonadaceae bacterium | reverse complement strand
GGAGGCTGCGGAAATTCGCCGGGCTTGCGGAAAAGATTTTATTATCGTTACGCCGGGTATCAGACCTGCCGGCAGTGACATAAACGATCAGAGCAGAATTTCCACTCCGGCAACGGCGATCAAAAACGGTGCAAATTATCTCGTTGTCGGCAGACCGATCCGAGCGGCGGAAAATCCGAAACTTGCCGCAGAAAATATTTTGAAAGAAATTGAAGGAGTGCATTAACATGACAGAAAAAGAAGTTTACGATTTACTTTGCGAAACCGGTGCGATTATGAACGGGCATTTCAAACTTACTTCCGGACTTCACAGCCCGCATTACGTCGAAAAATTTAACGTCCTCCAGCACCCGAAATACACGGAAAAACTTTGCCGGGCCATGGCGGAACATTTCAAAGACGCGAATATAGAAACCGTTGTCGGTCCCGTGACCGGCGGAATAATTCTTGCACACGAAACCGGCAAGGCTTTAAATACACGGGCAATTTTTACCGAACGCGTTGACGGGAAAATGACTTTTCGTCGCGGATTTTCTCTGCACGAGGGCGAAAGAGTTTTGATTGTCGAGGACATTGTCACGACAGGCGGCTCAATCAAAGAAGTTATCGAAGTCGTGAAGGAAAACGGCGGTATTCCGGTTGCGGTGAGTATGTTGGTTGACCGGAGCGGCGGCAAGGTAAATTTCGGCGACATTCCCGGTTTTGCACTCCTGCACATGAACGTCGAAACTTACGAGCCGGAAAATTGTCCCCTCTGTGCAAAGGGCGAACCTTTGACAAAACGCGGCTCAACCGGCAAAAAATAATTTCGGAAAGGATTAAATAAATATTGGAAAACAAAAATTTATTCGGCGGCTTTTGGTCGCTGTTTAATGGTTATTGGCGTTCCGAAGAAAAGCGGAAAGCATTGGGACTTTTGGGAATCGTCATCGGTCTTAACCTTGCGTCGGTTTATCTGCTCGTTCAAATAAATACTTGGTACAACGAATTTTACAACGCACTGCAAAATTACGAATCGGATCTGTTTTGGCCTTTGGTCGGGAAATTTACCGGACTTGCCTTTACATACATTTGCATAGCGGTTTACGCGATTTATCTCCGGCAAATGTTGCAAATCCGCTGGCGTACCTGGATGACAAACAAATATTTGGACGAATGGACACACAATCAAACCTATTACAAGTTGCGTGAAGCGACGGATAACCCGGATCAGCGTATTTCGGAGGACATTTCTCAATTTGTAAATTTGACCTTGCAACTGATAATCGGATTTTTGAAACAGCTTACCACTCTTGCGGCTTTCGGCGTTGTTTTGTGGGAACTCTCCGGCTCGTTCACTTTAAATTTGGGCGGCTCGGAATTTGTGATTTACGGATATATGTTTTGGTTCTCCTTCATCTATTCCGGACTGGGAACTTATCTCGCTCACAAAGTCGGAAAAAAATTGATAAGTTTGAATTTCGATCAGCAAAAATTTGAGGCGGACTTTCGTTTCGGAATGATGCGTATGCGTGAAAATTCTGAGAGTATAGCTTTTTATCGCGGCGAAAGTGCGGAGCGTGAAATTTTCGACTTGAAATTTTCGTCGGTCATAAAAAACTATTTTCAACTGATGACAAAAACCAAGCATTTAAATTTTTATGTAAACGGTTACGCACAACTTGCCGTTATCGTCCCGCTTATAATGGCGGCTCCGCGATACTTCAAAAATGAAATTCAACTCGGCGGACTTATGCAGACAATTTCGGCTTTCGGCAGAGTGCAGGACGCTTTGAGTTTTTTTGTCGAATCTTACGACACTCTCGCAAATTTGGCGGCGGTCATTCATCGTCTTGACGGATTTACAAAACACATGGAGGAAACGAAGAAAATAAAATCCGAAATAAAAAATTCGGAGTCGCCGGAACTTCAAATTTCAAATTTAAACGTCAACCTGCCGACCGGAAGGAATCTTTTGAAAGATCTTTCATTCAAACTTCAAAACTCAAAATCTCTGCTGGTAACCGGATTGTCGGGTTGCGGAAAATCCACTTTGCTCCGGACGCTCGCCGGAATTTGGTCATATTCTTCCGGCGAAATTTCCCTGCCGAAAAACGCAAAGACAATGTTTTTGCCGCAGAAACCCTATCTGCCTTTGGGGACTTTACGCCGGGCTTTGATATACCCTCTGCCGGAAAAAAATTCCCCGCCGGACGAAAGACTTTCCGAAGTTTTGAAAATCGTCGATCTTCCGGGACTTGTCGAAAAATTAAATTCGGCGGAAGATTGGAGCAAAATTTTATCACTCGGCGAACAACAGCGGCTTGCCTTTGCAAGGGTAATTTTGTCCGCACCGGAATATATTTTTCTCGACGAGGCGACAAGTGCGTTGGACGAACCGCGAGAGCTTGAAATGTACGAAAAAATCCGGGAAATTTTGCCGGAAATAACGGTTGTCAGCGTGGGACACCGTTCGACACTTTTCAAAATGCACGACGAGGAACTGAATCTTGACGGAAAGGGAAATTGGATTTTCCGCGAAATTTCGCCGGAACAAAAAAAAGGATTTCGCCCCGCCTGC
>CAJOOE010000075.1 GCA_905236145.1 uncultured Selenomonadaceae bacterium | reverse complement strand
GGCTGCTCTGGGCAGGACGATGACCGTAGCACTCCTCTTTGCCGCAAATCTGAAAAATGAAGAGGCGGTGACGATAAAATTTGACGGCGGCGGGCCTCTGGGAAAAGTCGTTGCCGATGCCGTACCCGAAGGATATGTTCGCGGATATGTCGATAATCCTCAAGTAAATTTGCCGCTCAATTCTCAAGGAAAAATCGACGTTGCCGGCGGCGTGGGCAGAGAAGGAATTTTGACAGTCACGCGATTCACCGGTTTGAAGGAAAATTCCGGCGGCAGTGTGGAGATTGCCGACGGCGAAATTGCCGACGATTTAATAAATTATCTTTATGTTTCCGAGCAGACTCCTTCAAGCATAGGCTTGGGCGTTCTGGTCAATCCGGATTTGTCGATAAAGGCGGCGGGCGGTTTTTTTGTCCAGCCGTTGCCCGGTGCGAAGGACGAAGTCATTGACCGGCTTGAAGAAAATTTGAAGGAAATAAAATCCGTCACCGAGCTTGTGACTTCCGGACTTGACGCAAAGGGAATAATCGAAAAAATTTTTGCCGGCTTTGAAGTGAAATTTTTGAGCGAAACAGACTTGGCTTTCAAATGTCAATGTTCGCGGAAAAGAGTGGAGGAAACGCTTGCAAGTTTGAGCAAAGCCGATTTGCAAAATTTGATTGACGACGGGCAAGCGGAAGTCCGCTGTCACTTCTGCGGCGAAAAATATAATTTCACCGGCGAAGAATTGAAAGAAATTTTGAAAGAGAGGGACTGATACGATGAGAGAACTTTTGGAAATACTCGAAAAGAACGGGAGGACTTCTCCGGGAGAATTGGCGTCAATTCTTCAAAAATCGGAGTACGAAGTCGAAAAGGACATCGCCCGTCTTGAGAAGGAAAAAATAATTTTGTCTTACGGTGCGTTGATAAATTGGGAAAAATTCGGCGACGACAGAGTCACCGCAATTATCGAAATAAATTTGACTCCTCAGCGTGAAGTCGGTTTTGACGCGATTGCGGAAAGAATTTTCAGATTCGACGAAGTGCGGACGGTTTACCTTATGAGCGGCAGTTTCGATCTCCTCGTAATAATCGACGGAAAATCTTTGAAAGAAATTGCAAATTTCGTCGCGACCCGCCTTTCCACAATCGAAGGCGTAACACAGACACGCAGTCATTTTATGCTGAAGGCTTACAAGAAAGACGGCGTAATAATTGAGGACGAAGAAAAAGACAGAAGGTTGGTGGTCAGCCCGTGAGTTGGAGCGACAGACTTTCAGATACCGTAAATTCGATAGCACCGAGCGGTATAAGAAAATTTTTTGACATAGCCGCGAAAATGGAGGACGTAATTTCTTTGGGCGTGGGTGAACCGGATTTTGTTACCCCCTGGACGATTCGCGAAAGTTGCGTTTACGGATTGGAGCGGGGATATACAAGTTACACGGCGAACAGGGGAACTCCGGAACTTCGCGACGAAATTTCAAAATTTTACAAACGCCGGCACAATTTGAATTACGACGTTGATAAAGAAATTTTGGTTACCGTCGGTGCGAGCGAGGCGGTTGATCTTGCAGTCCGGGCGATTATAAATCCCGGCGACGAGGTTTTGATCCCTGAACCCTGCTATGTTTCTTATCAGGCCTGCGTAATTCTTGCCGGCGGCGTTCCCGTCCCGGTTGCCGCGAAAATCGAAAATGAATTTCGTATCACTCCGGAAGAACTTGAACCCTTCGTCACTCCGAAAACAAAGGCGTTGCTTATCGGCTATCCCAACAATCCGACCGGTGCAATTATGACAAGGGAAGATTTATTGAAAATTGCGGACTTTGCGGAAAAGCATGATTTGATTGTAATTTCCGACGAAATTTACAGCGAACTCACTTACGAAGGAACGCACGAATGTTTTGCCGCCCTGCCGAAAATGAAAGACAGGACGATTTTGTTAAACGGTTTCAGCAAGGCTTACGCGATGACCGGCTGGCGTGTCGGCTATGCTTTGGGCAATCCGGAGTTTATCGGTGCGATGACGAAAATTCATCAATATACAATGCTCTGTGCTCCGATTACCGCTCAAATAGGTGCGGTGGAGGCTTTGCGGCACGGCGAAAAGTATATGAAAAAAATGGTCGCCGAGTATGACAGGCGACGCAAACTCATTTACGACGGTTTCAAAAAAATGGGCTTGAAGTGTTTTGAGCCGAAGGGAGCATTTTACATTTTCCCGGATATTTCTTCGAGCGGTTACACTGCAGAAGAATTTGCGGAAGAATTGATTATGAAAGAACACGTTGCACTTGTTCCCGGCACGGCTTTCGGAAAATCCGGCAAGGGGCATGTCCGCTGTTCGTATGCAACGGCGATCGACAAAATTTCAGAGGCTCTTGCAAGGATAGAAAACTTCCTGAAGAATCACAAGAAGTAATTACTGTCGGTTTGTCAACCTTTGAACGGACGATCTGCACGACTGAAAAACATTTCTTTCAGTGCGGCATCTATGAGTTTCGGAGTTAAATTTTCCGGTTCGACTTGTTTTTTGAGCATTACCAAAGTCATCGCGTCCGGAGAAGTTTTATCGCCGAAAGGAATACGACCGGCAATTCGATTCAAAAGAGTTGCCCGCTCCGACGCAATTACCGACAAAGTACATTCGTTTTTCATGTGCGGCATTGTTTTCAAAACTTCGCGACGGACTGCGGGAAAACTTAACCACGGAGCGTCCGTAAAAACTTGACGAATTTTTCGACGCATTTCTCCGGACTCCGTCATATAACACAAATCGCAGAAAATTTTTTCCGGCGGACACAATGAATTGCATTTTTTGCACTTGTGCCAGCCGTTTTTTATTCTCAATTTTTCAAGTTTCAAGCGATTGATTAAAGTTTTCGTCACAATGTTTTTAAGTTCTGCGTTTTTGATTTCGGCGGCAAGATTCTCTATTTCCGAAATTTCTTCGTCAGTCAAATTCACTTTCCGCAAATCTCCCGGCAACTTTTCCGGCGGCGGCGGCTCTCCGAAATTTCCGTCAATTAAGTCAAGCGTTGTCTTTGAAGGCTTTTCATAAACAGGAGCCGGCTTTATTTCGTTTACAATTTCAAATTCTCCGCCGGTAACAATCCGGTTTATGTTTCCGATTATTTCTTTTTTGTAAAAAGTCAGTTCGTTCAGCCAAGCCGATTCGTAAGTCTTGACGAACAAAGTTTTTTCTTTTATCAGGACGGGCAGCCAATGCCGGCTGTTACTTTCCCCGACAATCTCCGCCCAACGGGCAAAAATCGACTGTTTCAAAAATCTTATGTAAAATTCTTCGCCCGCCGCTCTCAAAGTTTTTTGCAGGACTATATCCACAGGTTCGACAACAGACATTTTATTTTTCAACCTCTGCAAATAAATTTCTCAAAACTTTCTTGTAACGTATGTTCGACAATATTACACCGGGTTCTGGGAGTATGTCAAAAATAAAATTGATAACCGCCGCAATATTGTGATATAATTCGCCGTGAAAAAATTTTCCCCGAAAGGAGAACTTCGACTTGCAAATAATTTACAATCTCGCGGCGATTTTGGTCGTAATAATAATAATTCCGGTTTTCGCTGTTCGTTCGATAAGAGAAAAAGGATTTGTCGAAAGAATAAAGCAGAGTTTGGGATTTTATCCCGACGGAGCATTGGAACCGGTGGCGAAAAAAAATTGCATTTGGGTACATGCGGCATCGGTCGGAGAAATTGTCGCGACAAGCCCGCTGATAAAAGAATTTCGGCGGGAATTTCCCAAGTCGCCCATACTTGTTTCCGTCGTCACCGCCAGCGGCTACGAAATGGCAAACCGAATAATAAAGGACGCGGACAGTATAATTTATTTTCCGCTGGATTTGCCTTTTGTCGCGGCAACGGCATTGAGAAGGATTCACCCGCGAGTATTTTTGCCGGTCGAAACGGAACTTTGGCCCAACTTTTTAAAGACGGCAAGAGAACTGCATATTCCGGTTATGATGGTCAACGGACGAATTTCCGAAAAAAGCGTCCGCCGATATAAATATATGTTTTCAATTTTAACCGATATGATCCGGACGGTAAAACTTTTCGCGATGGCAACGTCAATCGACGCGGATTACATAATGCAACTCGG
>CAJOOE010000074.1 GCA_905236145.1 uncultured Selenomonadaceae bacterium | reverse complement strand
TTTTTTTTTCAATTCAAACTTTTTTATTGCAACCCGGCGGCAATCGGTTTATTATGTGAAAAAATTTTTTCTCGGACGGTGATTTTTTCGTGACACTGAAACAAAAAAGAATTGCTATCGTAAACGATTTGACCGGGTTCGGCAGGTGTTCTTTGGCGGCACAAATTCCTGTAATTTCCGCGATGAAAATTCAGGCTTGCCCTCTGCCGACCGCGATTCTTTCCGTACACACCGGATTTAAAAATTATTTTATGGACGATTATACAAAAAATATTCCGGATTATGTGAAAAGCTGGCGGCTCAACAATTTGGAATTTGACGGAGCGGCAACCGGTTTTTTGGGTTCTGCGGAACAGATAAATTTGGTTGCGGACTTCATAAAAGATTTTCCGGAAAATGTTTTCATTGATCCGGTTATGGGAGATCACGGAAAAATTTATGCGTCTTACACCGGCGAAATGTGTTTAAAAATGCGGGAACTTCTCAAATACGCCGACCTGCTTACTCCGAATTTGACGGAGGCTTGTGAACTTTCCGGGATTGCTTACCCGAAAGACGGAATAATTTCCGATTCCGATTTGGCCGTAATGGCGGCAAATCTTGCGGCAAAAACTCGCGGCTCCCGCGTGGTAATTACCGGAGTCACGCCGGATTTTGACGACGGAACGCACATAATAAATTTTATTTACGATCGCGGGAAAACGGAAATTGTATCTTCCGAAAAATTGAGCGACGACAGATCCGGCACCGGCGACGTGTTTTTTGCCGTTGTCGCGGCGGAAATTATCGGCGGGAAAAATTTGACGGAGGCCGTAAAGAGAGCGGCGGATTTTGTCGTCAAATGTATGCACTTTGCCGAAAAATTGAATTTGCCGAAAAATTACGGCTTGCCCTTTGAAGAATTTTTGAAAGAACTTTGACGTTGACAGAAAGAATTTAACCCGATTTTCCGATAAATATTTTTTTGCAGGGAATTTGTAAAAGCGACAGAAAGAGTAAAAAAGATTTTAAGCGGGAGGAAAAAATTATGTCGGATAAAAATTTGATTATCGAAAATGCACAAGTTTTGAAAGCGGACGGAACGGTTGAGGAAACGGATATTCTGATAACGGGCGATAAAATTTCAAAAATCGGCAAGGTTGAGAAAAGCGGCAACGCGACGAAAATTGACGGGCGGGGAAAATTTGCCGTTCCCGGTTTCGTCAACGCTCACACTCACGCCTCAATGACTTTGCTCCGCAGTTATTCGGACGATAAGCCTTTGATGGACTGGTTGCAAAAAGATATTTGGCCGATTGAAGAAAAAATGACCGCTCAAGACCTTTACAACGGGGCGGCATTGGCGGCGGTCGAAATGATTAAAAGCGGGACAACCGCCTTTGCGGATATGTACGGCCCTTACATGGAAGAAGTCGCAAAGGTTGTCGAAATTTCCGGACTTCGCGGAATTTTGAGTCGCGGGCTTATCGGACTTTTCGACGGCGACAAGAAACTTGAAACGAACGTCGAACTTTATAAAAATTGGCACGGAAAAGCGGACGGAAGAATAACAGTAATGTTCGGACCTCACGCGATTTACACCTGCCCGCCGGATTATTTGAAAAAAGTTGCCGCCGCCGCCGGTCGGCTCGGTGCCGAAATTCATATTCACATGAACGAAACCCGGACGGAAATAAACGATTGCATAAAAAATTACGGCAAGCGACCTTTTGAAGTCGTCGAAGAAACCGGCTTGTTTGATTGCGGAACTCTGGCGGCTCACTGCGTTTGGATTGATGATAAAGAAATTGAAATTATCCGGAAGAAAAATATTCGCGTCGCTCACAATCCCGGCAGCAATATGAAACTTGCAAGCGGAATTGCACCTCTCAAAAAATTGTTTGAAAATAATGTCGTCGTCGGCGTGGGAACGGACGGAGCGTCAAGCAACAACAATTTGGACGTACTCGAAGAAATTCGGCTCGGTTCTTTCCTTGAAAAAGTTTCGACGCTCGACTTGCTTGCCGTCCCGACTTTTGAGGCTCTGAAAATGGGGACGGAGTACGGTGCAAAGGCTGTCGGTCTGCACGACACCGGGAAAATTGAGGAAGGTTACAAGGCGGATATTGTTCTTTGGGATATGAGCGGCGTTGAGTGGCAACCTTGTTACAATCCGATTTCTCTGCTCGTCTATTCCGCAAATTCTTCTTCCGTCGATACCGTTATCGTTGACGGAAAAATTTTGATGGAGAAACGCGAACTTAAAACTTTGGACGAAGAAAAAATTATCGCGGAATTTAAAAAGTCGGTAAACAGTTTGACCGGGCTTTGATAAGGAAAACGGGAAAAAGAAAAATGATTGAAATAATAATCGGACGGGCGGGAACCGGAAAATCTTTTGCCTGTCTGCAAGCGATAAAAAAAATTTTGACGGATTCGCCTTTGCAAACCGAAATAATTTACATTCTGCCGGATTATCAAACTTACCGGGCGGAACAGGATCTTTCAAAATTGACCGGCGGATATTTCAACACGCGAATGGAAAGTATTCAAAGATTCGCCCGGCAAATTTTGGAGGAAGTCGGAGGAGCGACCCTGCCGCGAATTTCGGAATTGGGGCGGCGAATGTTGCTGAAAAAAATTCTCCTGCACCGCGACAAAAAAGAGGACTTGAAATATTTTCATCGGGCGGCAAGGCAACGGGGATTTGCCGAAAGTCTTGCGGATCAAATAAAAGAACTCCGAAGCTATTCAATCGAGCCGGAAGATTTGCGTCTTTTTTCGGAAATGATGTTGCCGGAAAATCCGGAGCTTGCCGACAAAATTTCCGACCTTGCCCTTCTTACCGAAGATTTCAGAAACGAAATTGCCGGAAAACAAAACGACAATGAAGATCTTTTAAAAAAGGCGGCTTTGCTTGCGGAAAAATCGGAGAGTTTGAAACGGACGGAAATTTTTATCGACGGCTTTATTTTCTTCAACCCGCAACAGAGAAAATTTTTAAAGCAACTGATGAAATTTGCAAAAAATATTCATATCGTCCTGCCGATGGAGCCGGAATTGAATCACACGGAAAACACGCGTCCCGCCGGCTTATTCAATCGCTCTTTCCGGACTTTTGAAACTCTGAAAGATCTTGCGTCGGAAGTCGGAGCGGAATTTAAAATCACGCGGCTTGACAAGTCGAAAAGATTTTTGAACGACGATTTAAAAATTATCGAACGGCGGCTTTACGAATTTTCCGGGCGTGAAAGTGCAAAAAAAACTTCCGGCGGTCTGAAAATTGTCGAGGCGGTCAATCGTCGCGTGGAAGTCGAGGCAGTCGCAAGGGATATTTTGCGGCTGCACCGGGAGAAAAATTTTAAACTGAATGAAATCGGCGTTCTGTTTCGCAACGAAAAATATCAAAATCTTTTCAAGCCGATTTTTGAAATGCACCGAATACCTTTTTTTCTTGACTTGAAACGCCCGGCAATTCATCACCCGCTTTCCGAACTTATCCGCTCGGCTTTGGAAAATTTGCACGGCAGGAAGAACGAGCCGATTTTCCGGTGCCTTCGCACGGGATTTTTTTCGGTAAATCAAGAAGAAATTGATATGCTTGAAAATTACGTCATCGAGTTCGGACTGCACGGCGAAAAAATTTGGCGGCAAAATGAACCTTGGGCTTGGCACAGGCGGGACATTGACG
>CAJOOE010000073.1 GCA_905236145.1 uncultured Selenomonadaceae bacterium | reverse complement strand
TAAGGCTTGAATTGTCGTCGTTGCCGACCCAAACGCCGGCAACCAAATCCGGAGTGTAACCGACAAACCAAGCGTCTTTGTAGTTGCTGGTTGTACCGGTTTTCCCGGCGGCGGGACGATTGATATTTGCACGCTTGCCGCTGCCTTTCAAAATTACGTCCTCAAGCATACTTGTGAGATAAGCCGCACTGCCGGGAGTGATGACCGCCTTTCCGGTCGGCTCCGCCTCTTCCAAAACTTTGCCGTTTCTGTCCAAAATTTTTATAATCGGTGTACTCGGAATATGTACGCCGTTATTGGCAAAAGTCCCGTAAGCACTCGTAATTTCAAGCGGCGTGACACCCCTCGTCAATCCGCCCAAAGAAGTCGCCAAATTTCTGTCGTTCTTTGCTCCGTCCAAAACAAAAGTCGAAATACCCATTTCCTGTGCGTAATAAATCGCCTTGTCCATTCCGATTTTTTGAGCAATCTTGACCGTCGGAACATTCATCGAAAAAGTTGCGACGGTACGCAAGGTAACCGGTCCGCTGAATCTGCGGCTGTCGTTTTGCGGCGACCAGCCGTTAATCGTTATCGGGCTGTCCTCAATTATCGTGTCCGGAGTAAAATTGTTTTCCAGAGCGGCGGCAAAGACGAACGGTTTAAAAGCCGAGCCGGGTTGACGTTCAGCCATTGTCGCCCGGTTAAATTGATCCGTCCCGCGACCGCCGACCATGGCTTTTATGTAACCTGTTTTCGGATCTATCGCGACGATTGCCCCTTGCGGCTGTTGAATACCGTTTGTATCTGTGTACGTTGCCGCCAAATTTTCAAGCAAAGCCGCCTGAGCCATGTGTTGCATATCCAAATCTATCGTCGTGTAAATTTTAAGCCCGTCCTTGTAAATCGCCTCCGAGCCGTATTTATCCGCGACAATTTGAGTAACGTAGTTTATAAAGTAAGCGGCATCGTCCCTTGCCTCCGGAATATTGGGAGCGACAAGTTCCGGATCCGTCAATTTTGCGGCACTTGCCTCCGTCGAACGGATATATTTGTATTTGACCATTTGATCCAAAACCGTATTCCTGCGTTCAATCGACGCTTGAAGGTTATTGAACGGAGAATAATAATTCGGACTTTTGGGAATACCGGCAAGCATCGCACATTCCGCCAAATTCAAATCTTCTACATTTTTGCCGAAATAAGTTTTCGCCGCCGCCTGCACTCCGTAAGCACCCTGACCGAAATAAATCTGATTCAAATACATTTCCAAAATTTCCTGCTTTGTATACTGCTTTTCAAGTTGCAGGGCGAGGAAAACTTCCTGAATTTTTCGTTTCATCGTCCTTTCTTGCGTAAGGTAAGCATTTTTTGCAAGCTGTTGAGTAATAGTCGAGCCGCCTTCCGCAATTTCTTGCGAAACTATATTTGTATAAACTGCACGGAGAAGTCCCTGAGGATCAATTCCTCTGTGTTCGTAAAAACGATTGTCTTCGACCGCAATAAAGGCGTGTTGAAGATTTATCGGTATCTTTTCGATTTTTACGGGAACACGATTTTCCGCAGCGTGAATATTTGCAATTTCGTTGCCGGCAGAATCGTAAATTTGAGAAGATGCCGGCGGAATTATATCCGCAATATCCTGCTTTGCATTTATGTTTGCCGTGACAAAACCTATTCCGGCTCCTATTGCCAAAACAATTACCGAAATAAAAATGCCGAGTAATATTTTAAAAAACAATCCCAACCGACTGCGTCTTGCCGGTTTATCTTTTGAAGGTACATTTCCGTCACCGGTTTCGGCCATTTAAACACACTCCTTCCGCTGAAAACCGTTTGATTTTAACATAAACCTTGCCTTTTATGCAACAAAAAATCCCGTCCGTTCAATTAAAAAGGAGCGGGATTTTTTATCTTGTCAAGCCCGGAAAAAAGATTCAGTTCGGCAGTATCACTTGATTCAAAGCCTTTTTAAATTCTTCAATGTCCACGCGAGTATTGTAACAGGGGCCGTTTGGACGAATGTTCAAAACTCCCACCGCCGGCAAAGGATAAACGTCCTGTATTCCGCTCATCAAATCCCGTTCGCAGGCGACAGCCAAAACTGCTTGCGGACGATTTTCTTTTATAATTTGCCGGGCAAGGGTTCCGCCGGTCGCAACGAAAATCAAAAAGCCGTATTCTTCCGAAAGTTTCACCAAATCGGCGATATTGCATTTTCCGCAACGCTTGCAATTTTTTATGTCGCGGGTAATTTTGTGCGGACAGCTTGCTAGTTGCAGACAGTGGGGGAGTACGACGAGCAATTTTTCCGCCGGCACGCGAATGTTGCTTTTTGCAAAAATCAAATTGCTGACCGCTATGAAAGACCCTTCCAGCTGTCTGCGGTTAAATCCGAAAATCTTTCCGACTTTAACCGCCGTCGGGAAGAGCAGACGAATTATTGCAAAGCTGTATCTGTGAAAGAGCGGAAATGAAGGCAACCCCTTCACAGCCAAAGCCATATTGAAAATTGCACCGAATGAAAAAGTCGATATGAAAATCAAAAACGCTCCGAAAGCAGCCGGCAAAAATTCGTAAATTTCGGCAAGTCCCGGACAAGCTATTCGCCAAACGCCGTACAGAGCGAGAGCGATAAAAAATTCCGTTATCAGCAAAAGTCCGATAAACCATCTCTTTTTCGGACGAAACGCCGCCAAACCTTTTAACAAAAAAATCCACTTCCTCAAAAAACCGTTTCGACAACCGCAAGATTTTTTCCCGGAAAAAATTTTTCAAACAAATCCTAAAACGTGGTTGCGGTAGATCCGTTCTTTCTTCTCAATATCTATGATGAAAACATAAAACATATTTCCTTCCTCCGGAGATTCGACAAGCCGCCCGAAATCTTCAACGGCAATTATATTCCCTTTCGCCGTCCTTGCACGATAACGGACGTAATCATAGCCTTCGGAAATTTCGACTTGAGTGGCAATGGTATTTTGAACATATTCCCATTCTTCTTCCAAAACGCAACCTTTAAAACTGTTGCCGGTAAATTTTCGGAACTCCTCAAGATTTTCACATTCATAAATTTGAATGAGTCGTTTGTTCGCGTAAAGAATTTCCTGTTTCTCGTCGTCGCGGTAGACCAGAAAGCCGCCGGGCATACCTTCCGAAATTTGAGTAAGACTGAAACCGAGTTGATCTCTTGTGCCGGTGACGACCATTTTCGGCGAAAATTTCCGGAAAGAATTTCTGCCCGCCATTTTTACCGTGTAAAGAGCGGTGTCGGCATTTTGATAGAGAACGCGATATTCTTTGCCGTGTTCCGGGTAAAGGGAATAGCCGATCGACATTGTGAAATTTACTTTGCGTCCGTAATATTCGACAAATTTTTCCGTGTCGCTGAAGTGCTGTAAAATTTCGGAAACTTCATCATCTTTCAGAGCTTTGAGCATAACCAAAAATTCATCTCCGCCGATTCTGGAAACAATCCCGTAATCTTGAAAAGTTTCTTTCATTCTGCGGGCGGCATCTTTTATAATCATATCGCCGCAATCGTGCCCGTAACGATCGTTTATTTGTTTGAAATTGTCCAAGTCCAAAATTATGAACGCCGCACTCTTGCTTGCCTCGTTTGCAAGATATTTGTGAATCAGTGAAACGACGGTGCCGCGATTGTAAAGTCCGGTCAAATTGTCCCGCTCGATAAGTTCAATCATTGATTCGTTTGTCCGGCGGTAAGCGTCAATGTCGAACGCCAAAAAATATGCATGAATGTCGCCGGTTTCCGCAGATTCTCTTGTCTGGTAAATCGTATGCAACCAACGCGGTTTTGTTTCCGGATCCGGGCGACGCAAAAATTCCGTTTCGCCGTTGCCCTTCCCGCCTTTGTAATCGACAATCAACCTGCCGCGTGAGAAAAATTTTTCAATCCGGTTATGGTCGGACGCGACGACGGTATTTAAAATCATATCTTGCACCGTTTCGCCGTAAGTCGTGGTGGTGTGATTCAAATTGCTGACAACGCCCTGCTTGCCCAAGTGAATATATAAAATTCTGTTCGCGGACAAATTCGCCTCAATGTAAAGGGAATTGTTTAAAAATTGATTGAAAGAGCCGTAACCCAAAGTTGAAGTAAACGCTCTGCCGGCAAGCAAAAGGAAAATCGGATTGCCGGGCATATCGTAATATTCCGTACCCATTTTGTCAATTTCCGGAAGTCGCCTCATTCTTTCCGCCTCAATACTTCTGGCACAACTCAGAAAATATTTTTCGCCGTTGTGAATCATGGGGACGAGAATATACATTTGCCAAGTGTAATTGTGGCGGTCGTCGCGAGTGCGGAAATAATCCGTGACGTGACTTCCTCCGACTTCCGCGAGTCTTTGTTCAATCGTCGCAAGGTCGAAAAATTCTTTGAACTTTTCGCGATCTTCCGAATAAATATTCAGTTCGGCGAAATTTGCGACGGATTTTTCTGCGGAGTCTTTTAAAAAACCTTCGCGGTAACGTGAAGAATTGAGATAAATATTTTCGATTGATGAACCGTCCGCCTTGATAATGTCGATTCTGCTGTAAAGCATATACAAAAAGCGAAGTGCAATATCCCGCCGGCGTTCCTTCTTCATCTCGGTATTTCCGCCGAATTGCTCCACGACAGCCAAAAGAGCACCGGTTTTTTTATGTTTGTTGTAAGCGATACAGCGGAGCCGGATTTTGTTGAAACCTTCGCCGGTGACGAAATCGGCCGTTCCCTCACTGCCGTTTTTTATGCACTGTTGAGCAAGGCTGTGAATTTTTATCGTGAATTGCAGGGAAAAATTGTTGAAAACGTCGTCGGGAGAATCTTTTTCACCGACAGCCATTTTTTTGAAAATGTCCCGGAAAATTTTGTTGGACATCAGAAATTTGAATTTCTTGCCGTCAAATTCGGCTATGGCAAGGGGAAGTCCGTTCAACATAAAATCTATGGTCGCCGGGTCGGTAAATTTTCCCGCCGCCTTATTTTCTTCGCGTACAATTTCCGGAGCGTCGTCGGAAGAACTTTTCGCCGTCTGCCCGGTTTTGAATGGCGTTTGCGACAAAAGATTTACTCTGCCGATCGCGTCATAATAATCGCGTTCGTGACTTTCCTCCGTGTCGTGTCCGAAAAATTCGGTTTTATCGAAAGGCATGGGCTTGCCGAACAGCCAACCTTGTGCTTTTTCGCAACCGGTCTGCCGCAAAAATTCCAAAACTTCCTCATCTTCAACGCCTTCCATAAGCGTATGAATACCGAGTTCTTTTGCCATATTCATTATATTTTTGAGAATGGAGCGGGAGCGTGTTTCCGTGTGAAATTTTCGCAGGAAACGCATGTCGATTTTAAGCAAATCCACGTCCACTTCTTCCAAGACGTTGAGCGAAGAATATTTGCTGCCGAAATTGTCCAGCCAAATTTCAAAGCCGTTTCGCCGGAATCGATCCAAAGTTTCGTAAATATCCTTGTGACCGTCGCCGAGCGCACTTTCCGTAATTTCCACGTTGAGAAAATTTTTCGGCAAATTGTCCGCTCTCAAAGCGTCGGACGCTATGAAAGGCATATTCACCATTTGAAAATCAAGTGCACTCAAATTCATTGAAACCGGAACGATGGCACGACCGGCGTCCAAACATTTTTTCATGTCGGAGCAAATTTTGCGGATCATGTAAATGTCAAGCCGATGAATCAGCCGGGAATCTTCCAAAACGCCTATAAAATCCGGCGGGGAAAGAAAGCCGAATTTCGGATCGTTCCAGCGGGCAAGAGCCTCATAACCGCAAACCCTCCTGCTGACAACGTGGACAATCGGCTGATAAAAAACTTGAATGTATTCGTTCTTTGTCGCCTCGTCTATACTTTCGATAATGTGTTCCCTGAGCCTTTCGCGGCGACCGATTTCCTCATTGTAATAACCCAAAATCGAACCGACGATTTTTTTTATTGATTCGCAGGCAAGTTTTGCACAGTCGCAGGCGTGGACAAAATTTGTCCCGGGAGTTTTCGGCACATTGAAAATTCCGGCTTTAATCGCAATCGTCGCCATATTTTGGAAATTTGCAACTTTGTTTCGGGCGGACTTGATACGCTTTTCGACATCTTCGTCGTAAGCCAAAGTTATAAATTTATCGTCGGCAAAGCGGGAAACGCCGAACTCCGGGAAAAAATTTTTGATGACGTTTCCGGCGTGAATCAAAAGTTTGTCACCGGCATCGAAACCGTAACGATAATTAAAGGCACGAAAATTTTTTATGTCAAAATAAATGAATACAAGACCTTTTTCAAGGGCGGCGGGATCATTCAAAATTTTTTGAGAAAGGTCGCGAAAATATGTAATGTTGGGCAATCCGGTCAGAGTATCGAACCGCTCGGTTGACATTTGCATAGCCGCGTCCTCCTTAAAAACGAAACAAAAACCCTTCTGCCTTTTTTCTGCCAAAGTCTTAATTTTCCTGCATATTGAGGAAGGGACCGGAAAGAATAATTGTCGAACTTCGCCCGGTCGCAAAAAATTTTTTCCGCAAAAAAATCCCGTTCTCCGAATTGAAGAGCGGGAAAAATTTTTTTTATTCATCTGTTCTTTGAGGACTCTCTTGAAGGCGGCTCGTAATCGTCCGGCGAAACTTCCGGAACTGTTCTGCGTTCGATTTTCGGCTGCTGTTGAGTCTGAGAATTTTGGCGGGAATTTGTCCCGGAATTTACACGCTCGCGGGACTCGCGGGACTCGCGGGAGTTGCCGGTATCCGAAGTTTCTCTATCCTCACCGTAAACGGTTTTATCTCGCGTTTTCCCGGAAGTACCGGAAGAAGAATTTCGACGCGTCGCGGAATTGGCGTAACCGGAACTTTTGATTGTCCCCTCCGAATATCCGGTGACCGGCTTGCCTATATATTCGTTGCCGTCCTGCGAATTGCCGGCACGGGCATCCGTGGGAATTGATTTTTTGTATTCCGATGCCGCCTGTTCAAATTTCTCTTTAAGTCCGGTATCTATGGTAATTCCCAAAGCCTCGGCAATCGACATTCTGAGCTGCTCCACGTCCGGAATCCAATAACTCACTCCGTCGATATACATGGGCGTTCCGGGAACCATAGCCGTTTCCAGTCCGTTTTGATGTACTTCCTTCAAAGTGCCGGCAAGTTCCAAAAGTTCGCGGAAAGTCATATCGGTTTCTACCGCGTCGATAACTTCGCGGATAACTGTGGGAATTTGCGGAATTATTTCCGGCGAAGTGACTTTGTCCAGGCAAGCCGCCATAAATGCCTGCTGACGGCGAACGCGACCTAT
>CAJOOE010000072.1 GCA_905236145.1 uncultured Selenomonadaceae bacterium | reverse complement strand
GGGAAGTTTCAAAAGTCCGGCGGCGTTCGTTTCCAAAATATTTTTCTTGTCTGCCGGGTCAATGTCAAGATTTTCGATAAATTCACGAGTTTCTTTTTGAGAACTCCACGGGCTGTCCGTCCCGAAAATTATTCTGTCCGAGCCGAAAATTTTTACAATATTTATAAACTTTTTCGCGTCGAGCATTTTTAAATCTTCCGTGTTCCAAACGGTGCCGGGCAGAGGTTTTATAAATCCGGTCGAAAAAGCCGTGTCGATAAAAATTTTCGTTTCGGCAAGGTATTTCGGAACTTCGTCCCAATTTTTCCAGCCGCCCATGTGTGCCGCGACAAATTTAAAATTTCCGATCGAATCGACCGCCCGCCGAATCATAGCCGGAGAACAGCGAATCATTCCCGGAAAACCTATGTCAAGCCCGGCGTGAGTGACGACGATTAAATCAAGCTCCGCCGCCCGTTCAAAAATTCTCAAATATTTTATGTCGTCGATATTCGCGTCTTGATAGACGGGGTGAATTTTTATTCCCTTCAAGCCGGCGGCACTCACCTTCGACAACTCTCGCTTAAAATTTGAAAAATCCGGGTGAATACAGCCGAAAGAAAAAATCCCGGCACCGGAAAAATTTTCGTTCGTCCGGGCGGCGGAATCGTTTATCTTTTCGACTTGTTCCGTATTCGTCGCAACCGGAAGAATTATCGACAGATCGATCCCGGATTTTTTCATTGAAGTAATCAGCCCGGAAATTGTCCCGTCGGTAAAAGCCGATGTCCTGCTCATTTTGCTCAACTTTTCAATGACCTTGCCGGCGATTTTGTCCGGGAAAATATGCGTGTGAAAATCCGTAACCAAAGTTCAACAACTCCCATTTAAATTTAAAAAAATTCCGCCGATTGCTTTTCCGTCCGAATTTTGTTTTTCCTGCAGGGAAATTGCGGCGGCAACAGAAAAATAAATCGAAAATGAATTGCCGAAATTCGGGAAAGAGGGAAAAATTTTGTTGAGAGAAATTTTGGTTGTCGAAGGAAAATCGGACGTTGCCGCAATTCACCGGGCATTTCCGGACGCGGAATGTTTGACGACCGGCGGCTACAGCGGATTAAAAAAAAGAACGCTTTCAAATATCGCGGCGGCTTACAACAAACGCGGAATAATAATTTTGACGGATCCGGACTACGCCGGCGAGAGTATCAGAAAATTTTTGATGAAACATTTTCCGGATGCAAAACACGCTTACATTCCGAAAATCGAGGCAACCGCAAATAATGACGTGGGTGTTGAGCAGGCATCGCCGGAATCAATAAAAGCCGCGTTGTCAAAAGTCCGGACTGCGGAAATAAATCCGCGTGAAGAATTTACCGCCGCCGAAATGCTTTCTTTGGGGCTTTCCGGCAGTGACGAGAGTTCAAAACGCCGGGATAAAATCGGAGCGTTTTTGGGAATCGGTTACGGTAATGTAAAGACTTTTGTCAAGCGGCTGAATAATTACGGCGTTACACGCGAAGAATTTGAAACGGCGTTAAAAAATCTTGAAAATATCCCGTGAAGTTGTATCTTCAATAACTTCAACGTCATATTTCAATCTTCCGCACTCCGAACGAATCATTTCGGCAAGTGCGTGAACGACGGGAAATTCGGTTGCAAAATGTCCGGCATCTATCGCGTGAATTTTACTTTCGACAGCATTTTGAGCCTCGTGATATTTCAAATCGCCGGTGACAAAAGCGTCCGCACCGAAAAATTTTGCCTTACTCATAACGTCGCCGCCGGCACCTCCGCAAATGCCGACTTTTTTTATGGGAAAATCTCCTGCATTGACCAAGCGGACATAATCCGCATTTAAAACTTTCTTGACGTGCCGGGCAAAATCTTCCGCCGTCATGGGATTTTCAAGCCGCCCGATTCTGCCGAGTGAAAATTCTTCTTCGCCGAACATTTTTACATCGTGCAGACCGATTTTTTCCGCGAGTACGTCATTTACTCCGCCCTTTGCACAATCCAAATTTGTATGAGCCGCGAAAACGGCGACATCATTTTTTATAAGCCGGGCAAATCTTTTTCCCTGCGGCAGATCCAGGCGAATTTTTTTTATCGCATGAAAAATCGGCGGGTGATGAGCGACAATCATTTTTGCTCCGGTTTCAATCGCCTTTTCCGCAGTTTCGTCGGTCAAATCCAGACAGACGAAAATTTTTTTGACTTCGGCCGTCGGATCTCCCAAAGCCAAGCCGGGATTGTCCCACTCCTCCGCAAGTTTCTGCGGTGCAAATTCGGTTACAATGTTTGCAATTTTTTGTACGGTGCAAGCCATAATTTACAACCTCCCGTTTGTCAGTCCCAAACTCTTCAAAAGTTCAAGATCGAGTTTAACGGAATTTCCCGGAACCGTCAACATATTCCCGGTGATCGACGCGGACGCTCCGTGTAAAAGTGCGGATTTTCCTCTGTCACTCAAAAGATTTCTTCCGGCGGCAAGTCTGATGTCCGCATCCGGATTTATGAAACGAAATGCCGCCACAGTCCTCAAAATTTCTCCTTCGGTCAGCGGTTTCAATTTCTCCAATCCGGTGCCTTCAATCGCAATCAAAACATTTACCGGAATTGATTTTATATTCAGCCCGGCAAGTTCAAAAGCCATATCGAAACGATCTTGCCAAGTTTCGCCCATTCCGATTATTCCGCCGGAACAGACTTCAAGCCCGGCATTTTGAGCCGCTTTTATCGTTTTTATTCTGTCGTCGTAAGTGTGGGAAGTGCAAATTTCCGGAAAATATCTGCGGGAAGTTTCAAGGTTGTGATGATACCTTTTCACGCCCGCCGCCCGAATTTTTTTAAGCCGGTCGCCGGTCAAAATTCCGTGTGACGCACAGAGTTCTATTTTCAGCTTTCCGCTCATATCTTTGTAAATCTCAAGCATTTTATCGAAATCTTCGCCGGACAACCCGCGCCCGCTCGTCACGACGGAAAATCTGTTCGCACCGGCTTTTTCGTTGTTTTCTGCGGCTTGAAAAATATCTTTCCCGGAAAGCAGCCCGTAATTTTCTATTTTCGCGTGATGCCTTGCCGATTGAGCACAGTATTTACAATTTTCTCCGCAATTTCCTTTCCTGCCGCTGATAATCGTACAAAGGTCAATGTGATTCCCGCGAAAATGCCTTTGAATTTTCCCGGCTCCGTCCTGCAATTCTTCAAGCGGCGTTTCGGTCAAAAATTTTAAATCGTCGGCAGGTGAAAGTCTTTCGCCGGAAATAATCCTTTCCGCAATTTCCCCGCAAGTCAAATTTTTTGTATTCATTCGTGTCAAAATCCTCTCTGCAACTTCGTATTCAATTTAACGCCCAAAAATGCCGCCGCACAAGCCTTTATAACATCGCCCGGAATGAACGGAAAGACCGCCGGCGTGAGTGCTTCCCAAAGGCCGATGTCAAGACACAACATCATTGATATAACTCCGCCGACGTAAGTTATCGGGATTGCGATTAAAATATTTGCGACGACGTATCTTTTGAAATTTATTTTATCTCCTTTGAAAAAACTCAAGAGCGGGAAGGCGACGAGCCACGCGAAATAAAATCCGCCCGCCGGTCCCAAAAGCCTGCCCAAGCCTGTCCCGCCCGCGAAAACCGGCAAACCGACCGCACCCATCAAAATATAAATAAGAATTACCGCAAAAGTTTGTTTCGGCGGCAAAACATACGCCGTCAATCCGAGTGCCAAAGTCAAAGCCGTGACCATTCCCGGCGTAAACGGCAGAGGAAAAGAAATAAAAGCCGTTACGCAACACAGTGCGACGCACATTGCAATTTTTGTCAAATCTCTTGTCTGCATTTTTTACACTTCACTTTCTCCGATTATTTTTCTTTCCGTCGCGGTGAAAATTTCAAATTTATTCCCGTCAATTTTTAAATTCAATCCTTCGCCGGCAAGCGTGAATTTTTCAAATTTCGCCGTCAAACTTTTGCAGGTTGAAAATTCCTGCGATTGAATCAAACTTTCAAAAATCAGAAATCCGGGAACGATCGGTAATTTTGTCCGGTGAATTTCATTTTTGTCGCCGACTTCTTCAACGAATTTGTAAACTTCCTCCGGAGTAAACTTTCGCCAAAAAAAATTTTGCGTTTCTTCCGGCAATTCCGGCGGGACAAAATTTTCCCGGCATTTAATCAGCTTTACGAAAATTTGAGCCGCCGGCAGGGAAATTTTTATCATTGTCAACCCGTGAGCCGATTTTAAAATTTTTGTTTCCGGCTCAAAAATTCCGCGTCGAAATTTTATTTCCGCAATAACCGTACCGATTAAATTTTCGATTGTCGTCAATTTTTTTGCCGCCGTTTTAATCATTGTAAACCTCACCGCCCGACGAATTATACGAAAATATTTTTTAATCGTCAACCGGTAATATTTCGGGAACGCACTTACAAAAATTTACAAAAAAATAAAGTCCCTTCAAATTTATCTGAAAGGACTTTATCTGCAGTTTGAGATTATCCCTTGCGGGACGATCTCATATTTTTTTTGATTAAGTTTCAAAAATTATTTGTGGTTTGCATTCCAGAGTTCCATAATTGCCGCCGCACTGTTGTCGGAGCCGAGAACTTCTTTGATTTTGTGAGCGACGAGTTCTTTGATGTAATCGCGACCCGGAGCGATGTATTGACGCGGATCGAAATGTTCCGGATGCTGTTTGAAGTGTTCGCGGATACCTGCGGTCATTGCAAGGCGCAGATCGGAGTCGATATTGATTTTGCAGACTGCGGACTTCGCGGCTTTGCGGAGCTGATCTTCCGGAATACCGATTGCATCGTCAAGTTTGCCGTCGTTGTCGTTGATGATTTTTACATATTTCGGAATGACTGAAGACGCACCGTGAAGGACGATCGGGAATTCCGGAATCTTCTTTTCGATTTCGGCGAGAATGTCGAAACGAAGTGAAGGAGGTTCGAGAACGCCGGTTTCGGGGTTGCGTGTGCATTGTTCCGGTTTAAATTTGAATGCGCCGTGACTTGTGCCGATTGCGATTGCCAAAGAATCGACGCCGGTCTTTTCGACAAATTCCTGAACTTCTTCCGGTTTTGTGTAGTGTGCTTTGTCTGCATCAACGCTGACATCATCTTCAACG
>CAJOOE010000071.1 GCA_905236145.1 uncultured Selenomonadaceae bacterium | reverse complement strand
TCGAGGGCAAATTGAGCGTTGCAGCCGCCTTCAATGCCAAGCGCACGAATGATTTTCAAACTTGCCGAACGCAAAAGTTGATACTCCGTGTCCGTCAAAGTTTGACTGGGAGCCACGACTATGGAGTCGCCGGTATGCACTCCGACCGGATCGAAATTTTCCATGTTGCAGACGGTTATACAGTTGTCATGACCGTCCCGCATGACTTCGTACTCAATTTCCTTCCAGCCTGCCACGCTGCGTTCAATCAAAACTTGACCGATCATGGAATATTTTAAACCGCGAAGGACAATATCGACCAATTCTTCTTCATTGTCCGCAATTCCGCCGCCGGTGCCGCCCAAAGTATAAGCCGGGCGAACGATTAAGGGATAGCCGATTTCGCGGGCAAATTCAACCGCCGAATGAACATCTTCGACAATCGTGGACTCCGGGATCGGCTCGCCTATTTCCTGCATGGTTTCTTTGAAAAGTTCGCGGTCTTCCGCTTTCTTTATTGCGGTGAGTGAAGTTCCCAAAAGCTCCACGCCGAAGTTTTCCAAAACGCCGGTTTCGGAAAGTTGAACGGCAAGATTCAAGCCGGCTTGACCGCCCAACGTCGCAAGTATTCCGTCCGGTTTTTCTTTTTCGATAATCGCCGTCAAAAAATCCACAGTGAGCGGCTCGATGTAAACTCTGTCGGCTGTGTGTGTGTCGGTCATGATTGTCGCCGGATTTGAATTTACCAGAACGACTTCCAGCCCTTCTTCTTTGAGTGAGCGGCAGGCCTGAGTTCCGGCGTAATCAAATTCAGCCGCCTGTCCTATGATAATCGGACCGGAACCGATAAACAACACTTTATTCAAATTCTTTTTCTTCGGCATAATATTCCTCCGCGTTCCGTAAATTTAAAAAATATTTCATATCCGCAAAACCGTCCGCCGGAAAATTTCTTTATGACGGTACGGCGTTCCTGCTTTCATAGTCCGACAAAATTTTTTTCAATAAAAATCTCATTCCTTCAGTCATTGCATTGATTCAGGCGGAAAGATTGAAAGTAATTTACTTTCCACCTTTCCACCTTATCACCTTATCACTTTTCCACCTTTACCTTGTCGCCGTAGATCGTTTTCCAATCGTTACGCATGGAGACAGGATTCCAGCCGCGTTTTTCGGCAAAAGCCTTGTCTTTCTTTGCCCGCTCAAGGTTTCCGAGTTCACGCTCCGTGTCGTCGCAGATAACCATGAAAGATTCACTGCGGTATTTGTTGTCCTGCAGAGCATATTCCAACATTCCGCTGTCGCCCATTGAATTGCCGAACGCCAATACCGGTTTTTTGCCGATATAATTCATTATCGTAAAAATCTTTTGTACTTTCGCATTTTCACAAAGCGGCTTGCCGGAAATTACGATTTTTTCTTTGTGTCTGTCGTAAAAATGATTTGCGGCAGATTCGTTTTTCTGCATACCGGTTGAAGTGTAAATAAAGTCCGATGCCAAAATTCTGTCATAGCGAATGGGGAAGATGTCGCCGATCAATTCGCGGGTGGTACTTACGCCGCAAGCCGAATCGACGTAAACCGCAAAGCCGTTGTTGCTGAGGTAAGAAATTACTTCGACCATCGGCAAATAGAACGCCTCGCCGCGTTTTAAATTCGTCAAGCCGGTTTCATTGGTCTGCATAAATTTTCTGACGTAAGCACGATATTCCGCATCGGTCATTCCCGCATAAGCCTTCGTCAAATACTCAAAAAGTTTTTTGTTTTCGGCGGGAGTCAAGCCGGTTTTGCCGTAAACTTTCGGTTTGATTTTCTCCGCAAATTTTCTCATGTCCTTCGGTGCATCAAAATCTTTGTCGTCGATTGCACGGTAGAAAAACATTGTTTCTTGAAAATAGAGCGGTGCGGTTTCACAGTAAAAAGTGCCGTCCATGTCGAAAGTCGCTATTCTGTCCTCGACCGGAATAAAATTTTTGCCGGAAGGATTTGTAACGTCCTCAACAAAATCTACAATTTTTTGTTTAATCGGCGAGTCGTCGTTCCAGTATTTGAAATCTGCCGCCTTCTCAACTTTTATCGCCGCAATTTCTTCACGGGTTGCGGCTTGAGTTGTATCTGCCGTCGCTCCGAAAGTGATCATTCCCGCCAAGACGGCATACATAAATTTTTTGAACTTCATTTAAAAACTCTCCTTTTCAGTGGTCGGCGACCGGCGAAATTAACTTTCCACCTTATCACCTTTTCATTTAAAAACTCTCCTTTTCAGTGGTCGGCAACCGGCGAAATTAACTTTCCGCCTTATCACC
>CAJOOE010000070.1 GCA_905236145.1 uncultured Selenomonadaceae bacterium | reverse complement strand
CAATCTCCGCTGCAGCAGATTCGTGTTTTATGGGATAATTTTAACTTTAAATATGCAATTTCAGATTTGAAAGACGAACTTGAAAAGCAAAAAATCCCTTATCGTGAATTGGCATGGGGAGAAAGCCTTTATAACGAACGTGAATTTCACAACGATGAATGTACTTTATTGATGTTGAATTGGGAAACCGTACGCTCAAGTGCAAGTTTGAGTTATTTTTGCGAAGGGTTGAAAAAAAATGCGTTTAAAAATGTCTTTGCCGTTTTTTCTTCCGAAGAATCATTCAAAGCTTGGGGCGGAGATCCGAATTATCCTTGCGAAAATCTTCGTCATATTGAAAGTACGAAAAATTTCAGTCAAGACATTCGTAAAATAAAAAATTTCTTTTACGGCGTGCAAACCCAAAAATTTCGTGTGGGAATATCATACGCCCATGAAAAAGACATGGGGGCAGAAAGACCTGCCGTAAAACTCTTTAAAAAATTTGTTGAAGAAATTCGATCCGTAATCCCGGAGGAAAATATTTTGTTCGACGAATTTCAACCTCATCTCTTCGGCGGAAACGGCAGCAGGGAAGATGTTTTGAACAAATATTCGCAATGTGATTTTTTTGTAATTTTGGACGACAAATATTACGATCTGAGCGAATTTTGCAAAAAAGAGTGTGAAACCATAAAAAACGCTTTGGATAAACAGGGAAATTCCGTGCAACATCTCTGGTGTTTACACCCGGAAAATGAAAAACATTGCAGATTATTTAATTCGGTAGAAGATTTTGCAAAGGATTTCAGCGACGAGGCGGACATTAAAAAAATTGCCGAAAGTTTTTTAAAGAAATTTTGAAACCGTCGAAAACCACGCGGAAAAACCGAAATATTTCAGTGTCATTTGACGGGATTTAACACGGTTTGATACAAACACTCAAAAAAAAACTCACGCTATTCCATACTCATGATTTTATCTTCGACAAATTTTACCGGTATTCTCTCAAGACAATCGTCGCCTTTCAGGCAAGCTCTTTTCCAACAATATCTGCAGGGACGTTCGACCTCTATTGCATTTTGAAGTTGTCCGTAAGGCCCGTTTCTCGTTGCGTCCGTCGGACCCATGAGCATAAGCGTACGTATTCCCAAGCCTGCCGCCAAATGCACCGGCCCGGTGTCGCCGCCTATGACCAGCCGTGCAGATTTCAAGACATGGGTGAGTTGCGGTAAATTCGTCTTGTCCACCAAATTTATCGGCGGTATTTCGACTTTCGATTCGATTTCCGCCGCTCTCTGTGCATCAACGGCACCGTTTCCGATTAAAACCGGGACGACGTTCAGCGAATAAAACCAGTCGGCAAGCTCGGCAAAATATTCCGTAGGCCAGCGTTTATTGGGCCAATTCGCTCCGATTGCAAAGGCGACGAAAACATTTCCGGGACGAAGTCCGGCGTGTTCCAAAATTTTTTCGGCTTTCAATTCTTCTTCCTGCGGAACTTCGAGCGGAAAGACGACTTTATCGACCCGGCAACCTATTGCCCGTGCCGTATCCAAATATCTTTCGACTATGTGACCGGACGCATTTTCGCCGATAACCGGCTTTGAAATCCTGCCGCTCATCTCCCGCATATTGCAAGTTCCCAATTTTATTTTCGACTTCGCAAAAAAAGCTATTGCCGCCGATTTAAACAACCCCTGCAAATCCAAAACCGCATCGTAATGCTCGGATTGAATTTCGCGTTTCAAGGGGAAAAATCTTTTTGCAAAACCTCCGAACGTGCGAAATTCT
This sequence comes from uncultured Selenomonadaceae bacterium, assembly GCA_905236145.1. Classification (GTDB taxonomy): domain Bacteria; phylum Bacillota; class Negativicutes; order Selenomonadales; family Selenomonadaceae; genus Quinella. Next base: position 241 of record CAJOOE010000070.1, on the reverse strand, counting down.
TTTTTTTGAAACAGAATTATTCTGTCTATGTAAGGATCCATTTTCAGTAAATCGTAAGCCGGCGGCTCGACAATCCAAGTCAATTTTGCGTCCGGAAAAGTTTCCTTGATGGCATAGCTGACCGGTAAGGCGTGAATTACATCGCCTATCGCACTCAACTTGACGACCAAAACATTTTTCAATTCGCTCAAACCAAAACACTTCCATTCGTTGAACCTCTCCCGGCTAAAGCCGGAAGATT
>CAJOOE010000069.1 GCA_905236145.1 uncultured Selenomonadaceae bacterium | reverse complement strand
TTTAATGCGTCCGCGTTTGACTTCTTTAATTTCTTTGACAGCCGCAAGGTCAATGCCGTTCGGATCGTAAATGTATCCGTCGGAATCAGAGCAGGTTACGACTTTTGCACCGAACTCTTGAGCCTTTTCTATCGCGTAAGTCGCGACGTTGCCGGAACCGCTGATAACGACAACTTTATCCTTCAAGCCGATGCCCTTTTCGTCAAGCATATTTTTGACGAAGTAGAGAAGTCCGTAACCGGTAGCCTCTGTCCTGGTCAAGCTGCCGCCGTAAGTCAAGCCTTTGCCGGTCAAGACAGCCGCATCGTAAGCGTCGCGGATTCTCTTGTACTGTCCGTAAAGATAGCCGATTTCACGACCGCCGACACCGATATCCCCCGCCGGTACGTCCGTGTGAGGACCGATGTGACGGCAAAGCTCCGTCATAAATGCCTGACAGAATTTCATGACTTCGTTATCGGATTTACCTTTCGGATCAAAATCGGAGCCGCCTTTGCCGCCACCGATGGGAAGTCCGGTAAGAGAATTTTTGTAAACCTGCTCGAAAGCCAAGAATTTCAAAATGCTGAGGTTGACGCTCGGATGAAAACGCAAGCCGCCTTTGTAAGGCCCTATCGCGGAGTTCATCTGAACACGATAGCCGCGATTTATATGAGTGACATTGTTATCGTCCTGCCAAGCCACGCGGAAAGTTATAATGCGTTCCGGCTCAACCATACGCTCAAGCATTTTTTCCGCTTTGTATTTCGGATATTTTTCCAAAAAAGGTACAATTGTTGTCAAAACTTCGCGGACGGTATTTTGAAACTCAACCTGATCCGGATCGCGTTTCTTCACCATCTCAAGAACGGAATTTACATAATCTTTCATTTCAGACATTTTTAAGTCCCCCTTTTCTTTATGGGGGGGAGTTTAACACAGCCGTTTTTTTTTGTCCGGTACTTTAAGGCAGAAATACTGTATACATCACTTTAGGGGAATCAATTCAGGGCTTTGAGCAAAGTCATCATATTTTGCAACATTGTGTTTAAATAAGCGTCCGCATTTTCCGGGACGGCATCGCCGGTAACAATCGGATCCAGAGTGTAAATGTCGGCTCCGGTTTCTGTTGCAACAGTTTCTGCAGCTTTCGGCGAATATTGCGGCTCGGTGAAAATGACTTTGACCGGCAGGGAATTTACCTTTTCAATCGTTTCGGCAAGTTCCTGCGGAGTCGGCTCGGTTCCCGGTTCGTGTTCTATGACTCCGACAATATTCAGCTTAAACTCTTTCGCGAAATAGGGAAATGCCTCGTGGAAAGTTACAATGTCTTTATTCGGCAAAATATCCAACGTCATGTGCATATCGTCCCGCAAAGTCGTCAAACTGTTCACATATTCCAATCCGTTTTTCCTGTAATGTTCGGCGTTGTCAGGGTCGATTTCGCAAAGCCCGGAAATAATATTTTTCACCTGAGCCATCGAATAGGTTACGCTCATCCAGACATGGGGATTTACTTCGCCGTTTTCCTCAATCGGATCAATTCCCTTCGACGCGTCTATAATTTTTAAATCCTTCCGCTCCGCCGTAACCTTGTCGATAAAGTTTTCCATGCCCAAGCCGTTTATTATAAAAATATCGGCGTTTTCCAAAGTTTTCAAATTCTCGGTCGTCAGCTGATAATCGTGCAGACAGCCGGTTTGAGGAGCGGTCAAATTCACCACTTCCACGCCGGGAATGTTTCCGGCAACATTTATCGCGTCAATGTAAATCGGATAGAAAGAAGTGACGATTTTAATTTTTCCGTCGTCTTTCGGCTCGTTTCCGCAACCTCCGAATACAAATCCCAAGACAAGCAGGAGCGGCAACAAAATTTTTTTTGTCATTTATATTCCTCCGCAAGTTTTTTGAACAGCGGCAAAGACCTTTCGATCGTTTCGGTTTTTATGCAATAAGCCGCTCTGAAATATCCCGGACAGCCGAAATCCGCACCCGGCACCAAAAGCAAATCATATTTTTTTGCACGTTCGCAGAAAGCGTAATCGTCCGGCTCCAATGCCTTCGGGAAAAGGTAAAACGCTCCCTGCGGTTTCACGCACTCAAACCCGGCATCTTTCAATCCGTTATAAAGCAAGTCCGCATTTTTCCGGTAAATGCTTATATCCGAAGGTTTTCCCGCACATTTTGCGATAACGAGTTGCCAGAGGGAAGGGGCGTTGACGTGGGTCAAAACTCTTGCCGCACCCGCGACCGCTCCGAAAATTTTTCCGAAATCCGCGACTTCGTCCGGAACGACTATATAACCGATACGCTCACCGGGCAGAGAAAAAGATTTGCTGTAAGAGTAGCAGACCAGAGTATTTGCGTAAAATTTCGGGACATAGGGAACTTCGACATCATAAGCAATTTCGCGGTAAGGCTCGTCGGAAATTATGAAAATCGGATGCCCGTATTCGCCGGACTTGTTTTTCAAAATCCTTGCAAGTTTCTCGATCGTTTCCCGCGAATAAACCGCACCGCTGGGATTATTCGGAGAATTTATTATGACCGCCTTTGTTTTCGGTGTAAGAAGGTGAATGAAGTTTTCAAAATTTATCTGCCAATCTTCCGGCTGTGCGTCAACGACTTTCAAAGTCGCTCCGACCGATTCGACAAAACATTTGTATTCCGGAAAGTACGGAGCGAAAGTTATAAATTCGTCGCCCGGCTCGGCAAGGGCTTTGAAGGAAATTGTGATTGCCGCCGCCGCTCCCGCAGTGACGAAAATATTTTTCCCGGCAAAATTTGTACCGAATCTTTCATTTATGCTCTGTGCCAAAGTTTCCCGGACTTGAGGATTTCCCGGAGCGACCGTGTAGCCGTGAACCGCCGACGGCTCAAAATTTTGCAAAATTTCAATCGCCGCCTCTTTTACAAATTCCGGCGTCGGGACGTTGGGATTGCCCAAACTGAAGTCGAAAATATTTTCTTCTCCGACTTCTGCGGCTCGTTTTCTTCCAAACTCAAAAATTGTCCGGATTGTGGATTTTTTTGTTCCGAGTTCATACATTTTTGACGATACCATTTTTCAAAACTCCTTAAAAAAAAATTTTTGTATTCAAGCGGGGAATATTTTAACAAGAAGAAAAATTTTTTACAAGTGACGGCATGCAGGATTTTTTTCGGAATTGCAGAATAAGGCAATTCGGCTTTACGAGCCGGGAAAAAATTTTTTTCAATCGGAACCGGGAGGCGATTATTTTGCTGAAATACGATTACTTCGGTCATGCTTGTTTCGGTCTTGACGACGGAGAACACAAGATTATGGTGGATCCTTTTCTCACCGGCAACCCCGCCGCG
>CAJOOE010000068.1 GCA_905236145.1 uncultured Selenomonadaceae bacterium | reverse complement strand
GTATTTTTCGACGAGCCGCGATGCGGTCAATCCGATAACGCCGGCATTCCAATCTTTCCCGGAAATTACCAAAGACGACAAATTGCCGCCTTTCTTCTCCCGCATTTCGGCAACCTGCTTTTCCGCCTCTTCCAAAATTTCATTTTCCCTGTCCTTGCGTGCAGAGTTTGTTTCGTCCAATTCTGCGGCAAGTTCTTTCGCTTTAAATTCGTCGTCGGTCATCAAAAGTTCAACGCCGCCTGACGCCGATTTTAACCTGCCGATCGAATTTAAACGGGGTGCAATTTTAAATCCCACGTCGCCGGCGGTAATTTTTTTGCCTTCAAGCCCGGAAACTTTGACGAGTGCGGCAAGCCCGATACAGTCGGTAAGTTTCATTTCTTTCAAGCCGAGCCGGACAATTTTTCTGTTTTCGCCGGTCAGAGGAACCAAGTCCGCAACGGTCGCCATGGCCGCAAGCTCAATATTTTGCGTATTCGTTTCAATATCCGTATCTTCAAATTTTTTCATGAGTGCCTGACTTAATTTGAAGGCAACGCCCGCACCGCACAAATTTTTTTCCGGATAATTGCAGTCCGGTTGTTTCGGATCTATGACCGCAAAAGCCGCAGTATTTTCCTCAAGCGGCATAAGGTGATGGTCTGTAACTATCACATCAAGTTTGTCTTTGACGGCGGCAATTTCTTTGTCGTTTGAAATTCCGCAATCAACGGTTATCAGCAGAGTCACTCCGGCGGCGGCAATTTTTTCGAGAGCCGGAATATTCAGACCGTAACCCTCCGAACGATCCGGAATGTAATAATCCGGAGTTTCGCCGAAGTTTTCAAAAGTTTTCAGCAAAATCGAAGTCGCGGAAACTCCGTCAACGTCATAATCCCCGTAAATACAAATTTTTTCTCCGCCTTGCAACGCCCGTTCTATTCTCTCAACCGCCGCACTCATGCCCTTCATCAAAAAGGGATCGTAAAATTCCCGGTCGGTTTCCGGATTGAGAAATTTTTTCGCACTCTCCAAATCTTTTACGCCGCGATGAATCAAAACTTTTGCGGTTATCGTGCTTATTCCGAGTTCTTCGGTAAGTTGTTTTAAAAGTTCGTTGTCGTCGCCCTCCGCAACGATCCATTTTTTCAACATATTTATATCCTCCGTTCAAAAAAATTTTTTCTCATTATAAGTCTTTCAATGTTCATTTTTCTGCCGATATTCAAAATTCCCTGCAAAGGCAAATCTTTACGCCGCCGGGAAAAATTTTTTGCAGGGGAATTTCAAAGTTGGCAGAAAATCTTTCGTGCAGAAAAAATTTTTTTCGCGGAGGAGCGATTGAAAAATATGAAGAAAAAAACTTATATCGAGGACATAGAGAGGACTTTATACGACATCAAAAATCAAGACGATTCGATTTATAAATCCGATGCCGGCTTGACCGAAGAAATTATCCGCGACATTTCCGCCAAGAAGAACGATCCGGAATGGATGACGGAATTTCGCCTGAAGTCTTTGGAAACTTACAGAAAAATTGATTTGCCGATTTGGGGACCGGACATCAGCGAATTGAATATGGACGAAATTGTTACTTACGTCAAGCCGGACGCAAAAATGACCGGCGATTGGTCGGAAGTCCCGGAGGAAATAAAAAGCACTTTTGACCGGCTCGGTATTCCGGAGGCGGAAAAGAAATCTCTGGCCGGCGTGGGTGCTCAATACGATTCGGAAGTCGTCTATCACAGTATTCAACAAAGTTTGGTAAAGCAGGGCGTTGTTTACACGGATATGGAAACGGCTTTGACGAAATACGAAGACATTGTCCGGGAATATTTTATGACGCTCGTCCCGCCGAAAGATCATAAATTTGCGGCTCTGCACGGTGCGGTTTGGTCGGGCGGCAGTTTTGTTTACGTTCCCGCCGGCGTACAAGTGAAAATCCCTCTGCAGTCTTATTTCCGCTTAAATGCGGCGGGAGCCGGTCAATTTGAACACACTTTGATAATAGTGGAGCCGGGTGCAAGTTTGCATTTTATAGAAGGGTGCAGTGCTCCGAAATACAACGTTACAAATTTACATGCCGGTTGCGTGGAGCTTTTCGTCAAAGAGGGGGCAAGGCTCCGGTATTCGACGATCGAAAATTGGTCGCGTAACATGATGAATTTGAATACAAAACGTGCTCTTGTCGAAAAAAACGGCTTGATAGAATGGGTCAGCGGTTCTTTCGGTTCCCATGTTTCAATGCTCTATCCCTGCAGTGTTTTACATGGGGAAGGGGCAAGATGCGAATTTACCGGAGTAACTTTTGCCGGCAAGGGACAAAATCTTGACACGGGTGCAACGGTAATTCACGCAGCACCGCACACTTCCGCAAACATAAACACACGGACAATTTCAAAATCCGGCGGGGCGGCGACTTACAGATCCGCCGTCAAAGTGACAAAAAATGCTCCGTTTGCAAAGTGTTCCGTCAACTGCGAATCTCTCATGCTTGACAATAAATCCCGCTCCGACACTTTGCCGGTCATGGATATTGAAGGTGCCGAAGCCGATGTCGGGCATGAGGCGAAAATCGGCAGAATTTCCGACGAGGCAATTTTTTATCTCACGGCTCGCGGCATTTCCGAAGATGAGGCAAGGGCGATGATTGTACGCGGTTTTGTCGAACCGATTGCAAAAGAGTTGCCGCTTGAGTATGCGGTGGAAATGAATAATTTAATCAATATCGAACTTGAAGGAGCAAATTGAAGTGGAGAAAAAATTTTTCGGTGCGGCTGAGGAAATGCGAATAAAATTAAACGATATGATAAATGCCGGAACGCCGCCGATTGAAATTGTTTTGGAGTTTGCGAAAATTTTGGGTGAAGTTTCCGGCGAATCGTCCTATTATCGGGAAATTTTTGAGCAGGCAACGGCTGTTTACGGCTTGGCTCTGCACGAAAAAAAATCTTTGGATCTTCAACTGGAAGAAGTCAAAAAGCGGCTGGAAAAAATCAAAGCGGCATCGGAAAATCCGGATTTCACGGAGGAAGAACATAAAAGAATGGGTTACGCTCTGGAACGTCACAGGAAAGAAATTGAAATGCTCGAAAAATTAAAATCCGGCGGCGACACTTGAAACAGATTGAAAATAAATGCAAGCCGGTTTATAATCCGACCGGAAATTTATTGAAAGGATGATTCGATTGATAACCAAAGAAGTTTTGAACAGAATAAATGAATTGGCGAGAAAAAAGCGTTCGGAAGGCTTAACGCCCGAAGAACTTGCCGAACAACGCAAGCTTTACGATATTTATTTGTCGTCCATTCGCGGGCAAGTTATAGATTTGCTTGAATGCGTGGAATTTGCGGACGAAGAGACGATAAAAAAATCTCAAAAACGCATCGTCCGTCAAGCGGTAATAAATTTGGGGGAAAGGGTGTATAACTGATGGCTGCGGAAAATTTGAGAGCGGGATTTATAGGCGGCGGTGCATTGGCAGAGTCCGTAATTCGCGGCATTTC
>CAJOOE010000067.1 GCA_905236145.1 uncultured Selenomonadaceae bacterium | reverse complement strand
CCGCAATAACGACGAGCGGACGACCTTGCTTTACAACCTGCTCCAAAATCGGCAAAATGTCCTGAATCGAAGAAATTTTTCTGTCGGTAAGGAGAATGTACGGATCTTCGAGGACTGCCTCCATTTTGTCCGCATCGGTGACCATATACGGGGAAATGTAGCCGCGATCGAATTGCATACCTTCGACAACGTTCAAATTTGTTGTCATGGTCTTGGACTCTTCGACAGTGATAACGCCGTCTTTGCCGACTTTTTCCATAGCGTCCGCAATAAGCTGACCGATTTCCTCATCGCCGGAAGAAATTGCCGCAACTTGAGCGATCGCGTCGCGTCCTTCGACTTTCTTAGCACAATTTTTGACTTCTTCGACAAGTTTTTTGACTGCCGTTTCAATACCCTTTTTAATAATCATCGGGTTTGCACCGGCAACGACATTTTTCATGCCTTCGCGAATGATTGCCTGTGCAAGAAGTGTTGCGGTGGTGGTGCCGTCGCCGGCAACGTCGTTTGTCTTTGTCGCAACTTCTTTTACAAGCTGGGCACCCATATTTTCAAAATGATCTTCAAGTTCAATGTCGCGGGCGATCGTTACGCCGTCATTTGTAATGGACGGAGCACCGAATTTTTTCTCCAAAACGACGTTGCGACCTTTCGGTCCCAAAGTGACTTTAACGGCATTTGCCAATGCGTCAACGCCGCGTTTCAATGCACGGCGCGCCTCTTCGTCAAACAAAATTTCTTTCGCCATTTATATCCCTCCAAAAAAAATCAATGAATCGAATTTATTACAGAATTGCAAGAATGTCGCTTTCACGAATTACAAGATAGTCCTTTTCGTCAACTTTTACTTCGCTGCCGGCGTACTTGTTAAAAATAACTTCGTCGCCTTCTTTGACTTCCGGAACGGCACGGGTTCCGTTGTCGAGCAGTTTACCGTTGCCGACCGCGATAACTTTTCCCTTCTGCGGTTTCTCTTTTGAAGTCTCCGGCATAATAATGCCGCTCTTTGTTTTGAGTTCGACTTCCGCAACTTCAATGACAACTCTGTCTCCAAGTGGTTTAATCATACATATTGCCTCCCAATTCGGAATTAACTTGCCGATACTTTATCGACCGGTTGATATAATAATCCGGCGGCTTGAAAAAGTCAATAGGCAAAATGTCAAAAAAATCAATAATTGAATCTTTCCGGTAATTTTTCCTTGTCCGGCAACAGTTGAAGGTTACAAAAAAATGCCTTCGTATGTCGCCCGTCGCCGAAACTTGAAAAAAATCTTTCGCCGGTTTATACTTCAGACAAAATTTTTTTTGACGAAAGGCAGTTGAAAATTATGAGCATTTTGGCAGCGGCGGCAGTACCGCACCCGCCTATAATTTTGCCGGAAGTGGGAAACGGCGAAGAGAAAAAGATTTCCGCAACTTCCGACGCTTACAAAGAAATTTCCCGGCGAATCGTCGAATTGAACCCGGATACAATAGTCATTACAAGCCCGCACTCCGTAATGTACGCCGACTATTTCCACATATCGCCGGGCAGGACTGCGGAAGGAAATATGTCGCAATTCCGTGCCGGGCAAGTTTCGCTGAAAGTAAATTACGACTCCGATTTTGTCGAAGAACTTGAGCGGGCGGCGGCGGCAGAAAATTTGCCGGCGGGAAAAACAGGCGAACGAAATGCAACATTGGATCACGGCACAATGATACCCTTGTATTTTTTGAAGAAAGCCGGATTGGACTTCGACAAAGTAAAATTTGTCCGAATCGGTCTTTCGGGACTGTCAAACACTCTCCATTATAAACTGGGGCAACTCATCCGGCGGACGGCGGAAAGTTTAAATCGGAAAGTTGTTTTCGTTGCAAGCGGCGACCTTTCCCACAAACTCAAAAGCGACGGGCCTTACGGCTTTGTTGAAGAAGGCCCGAAATTTGACAGGGAAGTTACCGAAAATCTGAAGAACGCCGACTTCTTGAAACTTCTCACAATGAACCCGCAAATGTGCAATCGTGCGGCAGAGTGCGGACTGCGGTCTTTTTGGATTATGTCCGGTGCCGCAGACAAAACCGCCGTCGAAAGTGAATTTCTGTCTTACGAAGGGACTTTCGGCGTGGGCTACGGCGTTTTTTGGTTTAACTTCGCGGGCAACGACGAAACAAGAAATTTTGACGTGCAACTTGCCGAATACAAAAAAATTCAATCGGACGAAAGAAAAAAGACTGAGGACGAATATGTAAAACTTGCCCGGCTGAGCCTGGAAACTTTCGTAAAAACTCACAAGCCCGCCGAACTTCCGAAAAATCTGCCTGAAGAAATGACTTCGCGGCAAGCGGGAGCGTTTGTAAGTCTGCATAAAGACGGCGAACTTCGCGGCTGTATCGGTACGATTTTGCCGACGACGGCGAGCATAGCCGCAGAAATTTTGCAAAATGCAATTTCCGCCTGTTCGCGTGACCCGCGATTTTCTCCGGTCGAGGAGTCGGAACTTGATGACATTGAGTACAGCGTTGACGTTTTGACGGAGCCGGAAAGAATTTTTTCCTCAAGATTTCTTGACGTGAAGAAATACGGCGTTATTGTCGAAAGCAACGGGAAACGCGGATTGCTCCTGCCGGATTTGGAAGGTATCGACACGGTGGAAAAACAGCTTGCCACAGCCCGTCAAAAAGGCGGTATCACCCCCCGGGAAAAAGTTATGCTGTGGCGGTTTGAAGTGATAAGACATCATTGAGGAAATTAAAATGACGAGATTGGAGAAAATTTTATTTCTGAACAAAATCTTGCTTGAGGAAATGCCGGATTATGCGGAAAGTGCCGGGAACTTCGAGCGGGACGAATTTGAGCAACGGCAACTTTTGCGGGCATTGATGAATTTGCGACCGCCCGGAAATTTGCGGGAAGATTTCTTGAAAATTCAGGACGAACTTTTAACCGAAGAAACGAAGGAACGCGGGATTGTAAATCCGGACGACTTGCCGACCGTTTCCGAAAAAAGTTTTTTCAAAGACAAGGCAAGACAAATTGTCATTTGGCAAGGAGATATTACGCGGCTTGCGGCGGGAGCGATCGTAAATGCGGCAAACAGTGCTTTGCTCGGCTGTTTTGTTCCGGGTCACAAGTGCATTGATAACGCGATTCATTCTTTCGCCGGTCTGCAACTTCGCGAATCTTGTGCACAAATCATTCGGCGGCAGGGACACGAAGAAACTACCGGGAACGCAAAAATTACTCCGGCTTTCAACCTTCCCGCAAAATTCGTAATTCACACGGTCGGGCCCATTATTCACGCGGACGGCAAGGGAAATTTCAAGCCGACTGACTTGGACGCGAAACTTTTGGAGCGGTGCTATTCTTCCTGCCTTAATCTTGCCGCAGAAAATAATTTGAAAAGTATTGCGTTCTGTTGCATATCGACGGGCGAATTTCACTTTCCGAACAGACAAGCCGCCGAAATTGCCGTTAAAACCGTTTACAATTTCTTGCAAAAAAGCGACAATGATATTAAAATAATCTTCAATGTTTTCAAAGATTTTGACAGGGAAATTTATACAAAATTGATTTCCGAAGTTTAGAGGAGGTTTTTAAATAAAATGGGTATGAATATGAGTGAAAAAATCCTTGCACGTCACGCGGGATTGGATTTTGTGGAGCCGGGACAACTTGTGGTTTGTCCGCTTGATATGGTTCTTGCAAACGATGTAACCGGACCGCCTTCAATCAAAGAGTTTGAGAAAATCGGCAAGCCCGTTTTCGATCCCGAAAAAATCGCATTGATTCCGGATCACTTCCAGCCGGCCAAAGATATTAAGAGTGCCGATCTTGCAAAAAGTATGCGGGACTTCGCACGGAAAAACAACATCAAACATTATTACGAGGCGGGGCGTGTGGGAATCGAACACGTCATTTTGCCGGAATTCGGAATTGTCGCTCCGGGTATGCTGACGATCGGGGCAGACTCTCACACTTGTACTTACGGGGCGTTAAACGGCTTTTCGACGGGCGTGGGGACGACGGATTTGGCGGTCGGTATGGCTACCGGAAAATCTTGGTTCAAAGTCCCGGAAGTCGTTCACGTCGTTTTGACCGGCAATAAACCTGCGAATATTTGCGGCAAGGACGTTATCTTAACCTTAATCGGGAAAATCGGCGTTGACGGAGCACTTTACAAGTCGATCGAATTTGACGGCGAGGGTGTGAAAGAATTGACAATGACCGACCGCCTTACCATTTCAAATATGGCTATTGAGGCGGGCGGCAAGGCGGGAGTTTTCCCCTTCGACGAAATTACAAAAGCCTACGTTGACGGCAGAGTCAATAAACCTTATGAACCTGTCGCTCCGGACAAAGACGCAAAATATTCGATGACCGTCGAAATAAATTTGAGCGAATTGAAACCGGTTGTCGCTCTTCCCCACCTTCCGGAAAATGTAAAGCCGGTCGAAGAAGTCGGAGAAATTAAAATAAATCAAGTCGTTATCGGTTCCTGCACGAACGGCAGACTTGAAGATTTGGAGATCGCGGCAAATATTCTTCGCGGCAAAAAGATTGATGAAAATGTGCGTTGTATAATTATTCCGGGCAGTCAGGCGATTTATAAAGAGGCGATAAAACGCGGCTGGATTGACACTTTCATTGACGCGGGTTGCGTGGTAAGCTGTCCGACTTGCGGCCCATGCTTGGGCGGGTATATGGGTATTTTGAGTGCGGGTGAGCGGTGCGTGTCCACGACGAACAGAAATTTCAGAGGAAGAATGGGACACGTTGACAGCGAAGTTTATTTGGCAAGTCCCTTTGTCGCGGCGGCATCGGCTCTCTGCGGAAAGATCGCCGCTCCGTTATGACAGTGAGACAAGGAAAGAGGGAATAAAGGAACCGGAACCGGTTTCCTTGTTAATGAAATGGAAACGTTTACGGTCGAAGGAATTATTTTACAGACGACGGACTTCGGTGACGCAAACAGGGTTGTTACAATTTTTACAAAAGAACACGGCAAACTTGAAGTAAACGCTTACGGCTGTCGGCGTGTCAAAAGTCCCTTGTCCGGTGTCATACAGATGTTCAACCATATTTCTGCGGAATTGAGTCGCGGCTCGAAAGTTGATACGGTACGCGACGCAGACATTATAAAATTTTATCCGAATCTGACGGCTGACTTGGAGCGGCTGGCGTATGCGTCGCTCTTTTTTGAAATTGTAAATCGAATG
>CAJOOE010000066.1 GCA_905236145.1 uncultured Selenomonadaceae bacterium | reverse complement strand
TCAAATTCTTCCGCCCGGCGTTTGAGTTCGGTGACGGTGATTTTTGCGGGGACGGTTGCAAGAGGCGAAATTTCCAATTTTTCCGGTCCGGCTTTGACTTTCGGCTCCTCAACCTTTTCAACCGGCAAAAATTCCTCCGTCGTCGAAGAAATTTCTTCCGGCTCGACAACCTTATATTCGATAAATTTTTTCGCGAAACTTTGAGCCATTCCGAGCCAATCGGCAAAAGTATTTGCGGTTTGCAGACGATACGCCGGAATTTCTTCCAAGTCCGGGCAATCGGAAAATTTTTCAAGTTCTTTTTTGCCGGACACCGTCCCGACCAAAATCAATTTTTCCTTTGCCCGCGTCAAGGCGACGTATAAAATCCGGAGTTCCTCCGCCCGACTTTCTTCCAAAATTTTTTTTGCCGTGACTTCACGGGCAAACGTCGAAATTTTCGCGTTTGAATTGTCCGGCACGAAATAGGGAGCGACTCCCAATTCCCGGTGCGTCAAAATAAATTTGCTCACGTCCTGCAAATTAAATCTTTTCCCGACTTCCGCGACAAAGACAATCGGAAATTCCAAGCCCTTGCTCTTGTGAATCGTCATTATCCTGACGACATTTTCATTTTCGCCCAAAGTCGCCGCCGTTGATAAATCGTTGTCCGATTCGCGAATTTTTTTTATGAATTGAATGAATCGGGAGAGTCCGCGAAAAGCCGTTGCCTCATAATCGGTCGCCCGGTCTATCAACATTCGCAAATTTGCCTGACGAACCGTCCCCTGCGGCATTGTCCCGACGTAATCATAAAATCCGGTTTCCCGGTAAATCACGCTCAAGAGTTCCGGCACTCCGACCTGCCGCGACAAATTTCGCCAGCGTCTTATCTTGTCCAAAAATTTTGCAAAATTCGATTCCGGATCTTCCGTCGCCGCAATTTCAAGAAGGTCGTAAAAATCGGCGTAACGGTCTTTCAATCTCAATTTCGCCAAATCTTCCGCATTAAACCCGCCTATTTTACTCATCATTACTGCGGCAAGCGGCACCCCCTGCCGGGCATTGTCCAAAAGGCTCAAGAGAGAGAGCATAATTTTAATTTCAACCGTCTTGAAATAGCCGCCCTCGTCCGCCGCACGGGCGGGAATGTTTTTTTCTTTGAGAACGTCCAAAAAAAACGAAACTTTTGTCTTTGAGCGGAGCAGGATAACAATATCGCGGAATGTCGCGGGACGATATTCTCCGGTGTCTTTGTCGAAAACTTTTTTGCCGGAGTTTAAAATTTCATGAATCTTGTTTGCAATCAGCCGGACCTCGTCTTGAATTGCGGAAGGTTTTTCTTCGTCCGGAGTTTCGTTTTCGGCGGGAGTGTCGGCGGCGGCAGCATTTTTCGCGTCGGATTTCTTTTCACGCTTGATAATGTAATATTCCGGATTTTCGTCAAAAATATTTTCGCCGTCCGGATAATTCGCCCCGCAATTCAATTTTGCAAATTCGTCGTATTCGATCTCCATTGATTCCTTTGTCATTGTCCGCTCAAAAATTGCGTTGACCGCATCCAAAATTTGCCCGCGACTGCGGAAATTTTTTGTCAAGTCGATTTTTACGCCGCCTTTGCCCGCCGAATAATTTTCATAGCGGGCGGTAAAATTTCCCGGCTCCGCGTGTCGAAATTTGTAAATCGACTGCTTGACATCGCCGACGGTAAACAAATTGTTTTCGTCTTTCAGATAACCTGCAATTTCTTCCTGAACGCCGTTCGTATCCTGATATTCGTCAATCATGACAGCCCGGAATTTTTCACGGTAAGCGGCGGCGACCTGCGGATTTTCACGCAGAATTTTTAAGGCAAAATGTTCCATGTCCTCAAAATCTATAATCGACCGTTCCCGCTTTGCCTTCTCGTATTCCTCGCCGAAAAGCAAAGTCACCCGGGAAAGTTGGACAATGTCTTTATAAATTCCACGCAAATTTTCAACGGCTTCACTTTCCGGAGCCGAAACAAAATCTTTCTTCAATTTTTCGATTTTCTTTTTGTAAGAGTCGCGGAGAGTTTTAAACCGTTCGTGGAAAATTTTTTGTTCTTCGGAAAGTTTACCGCCGGGAAGTTTTGAAAAATCTTCGGAAAGAGCGTTGAAAAGTTCGTCCCAACCTTTTTCTGCGGCGTTTTTTAATCTCTCAAGCAACGGCAGATCTTTTTCATCAATAAAATTTACGTCTTTCAAAATATTGTTGTCGCGGACGATTTTTAAAGCCGTTTCACTTTCCGAAATTGCGGCGGACAATATTTCGTCAATGTACCGGAACGCCTCCGCTCCCCACAGCGTATTTTTCAATTTTGCATTTTCCGGCAAGTCGTAAGCGGCGGGAAGATTTTTCAGCCAATCTTCCGGCGTCGGGCAACTTCTCGCCTCTCGGTAAAGATTTAAAATATTTTCGTGAAGGTTATCGTCACCATGTTCACTGCCGCCGAATTTATCCGAAAAATTTATGAAGTCCTCATCGCCCTCCGAATACTTTTCTTCAAAAACTTTTTCGACAACTTCCTTTTGCAAAATTTTCAATTCGTTTTCGTCGCCCACGCGAAATTTCGGATCCAATTCTATTTTTGAAAAATGCCTTCTCAATATCGACTGACAGAAAGAATGAAAAGTCATTATCGACGCACCGCCGAGCAGAATTGATTGACGCTCCAAATTTCTGCGGACTTCTTCATCTTTTTCCGTCGCTGCCCTTTCCAAAATTTTTTTGTGAATACGCAAACGCATTTCCCGGGCCGCCGCATTTGTAAAAGTCACCGTCAAAATTCTGTCTATGTCGCAGGGATTTTCCCTGTCCGTCAATAATTCTACTATCCTTTCGGTAAGCACGGCGGTTTTTCCGGACCCCGCCGCCGCCGCGACAAGTAAATTTTCTCCCCGTAAATCTATCGCCTTTTGCTGTTCCGGTGTCCAAGCCATTTATTTTTCCACTCTCCTCAAAAGTTTTGCGTCGTCCTCGTTTGATACAAATGCCGTTTCGACCAAAACGCCCGGCGTTTTTGTATTGCGGAGGACGGAATAATTGCCGGCAGTTGACTTTCCTGTCAACAAACCCGCCGATTGACTTGATAAGTTTTGAATGGCAAGTGCAAGGTTACAGCCTTTTTCCGAACCTTCAATTACCGACGGTAATAACCCACAAAAGTTTTTGACCGGTCAACATTTCATTTATGTTGTTTATGTCGCGGGTATTCAAATCCCTTGCACTTCTTATATCCGGCGTACTTTGAAAAATCGGACGCATTTCAATTTTCAATCCGGCATCTTCGATAAATTTTATTGCCTCTTCATGCGTTTTGAAAATCGTGTCGTCAAAGAGAACTTGAGAAATATTTTCGTACAATTTTTTCGTTTCTCCCGCCAAAATCAAAGCGTCCTCCTCGCCGTAAATCGCCTTGCCGGCAGACATAAAAATTTCTGCCGCGACGAAGTCGGAAGTCACAAAGCAACCGCCGTGTCTTTTCAAAATTTCGCAAATGTTTTTCAAAGTCGCTTTTTGTTGATCGCGTGAAAGGTAGGACAGCAAGCCTTCTTCGACAATGCAAATTTTACCGTCAAATTTTTTTGCGGCGGCAAGCATTTCATTTTTATTCGTTGCGTCCGCGACGACAAAATTGACGTATTTTTTCATATCCTCGTCAATAAAATTCGGAGCGTAAATATTCAAAACATTTACAACTTCTTTGAGATCCGTGCCGACATAATTTATTCCCCTTTTCGCCATATACAGACAGCGGGGAGAAACTCCGCAACCCAAATCCATGACGTTGGTATAATTTTCCGAAACGACAAAATCATTCAGAGAGGAATATTGAATTTCTTGATAAATCTTGTTTATTTTCTCCACGCGTTCATATTGTGCAATATTGTTCGGCTTTACGATTTTTTCCGC
>CAJOOE010000065.1 GCA_905236145.1 uncultured Selenomonadaceae bacterium | reverse complement strand
TATGTTCGAAGAGCGTTTGCCTGTTTAGTCCGGTAATTCTTTTTTCGCGAAAGGTTCTATTTACAGAAATTTTTCCGCACTCCCGTCTTTGCCTTTGCGGCAAGTTTTGCGGAATCAATTTCTGCAATATGCGTCCTTGCCGCCTCAACCAACATTTTTTTCAACTCTATGATATTTGTATTTTTTATCTGTGCACCGGCAACGTTTTGATGACCGCCGCCGCCGAATTTTTCCATAATAATTTGGACGTTCAATTCTCCGCTCGACCTCGCACTCACTCCGACCGTGTCATTGGGCATTTGGAATAAAATTATTGTCATTCGGACATTTTCCACGCTGAGCAGGGAGTCTGCCGCCTGACCGGCAACAACTTGGACATTCGGAATAATGTTCGGAATTGTGGAAACGATTAACCCGCCTTCATAATATTCGGATTGAGCCTTTGTCTTTGCAAGAGCCACCGTCGTTTCATAATCGTCTTTGAACAAATGCCGGACAATTACCGGATCCGCTCCGCTCCTTCTCAAATAAGCCGCCGCGTCAAAAGTTCTGGAGCCGGTCTGAATCGCAAAATTTTTCGTGTCCACGACTATACCGGAATAAAGAGCCGTCGCGGCAAGTTTTCCGATCGAAATTTTTTCCTCGAAATACATCAACAATTCCGTTACCAATTCGCAGGTGGAACTTGCCGCCGGTTCCAAGTAAACCATGAGCGGATTTTTTATAAAGTTTTCACTTCGTCTGTGGTGGTCAATGACTATAACCTGCGGTATTCTCTCCAAAAGTTTCGGAGCCGCAGTCATCTGCGGGATATGAGTATCGACGACGAAAAGCAGGGGATTTAATGCGGTTGATGCCGGCAAATCGTCCGCTCCGATCAAAAGTTCTTCGTAATCATTTTTGTCCTTCTCAAAAAAATCCGTAATCTTCTCTATGCTGTCCCGGTAATCACTTAAAACGACGTGAACCTGCTTGCCCAATTTTTTCGCCATTACCGCAACGCCTATTGCCGCACCGAAAGCGTCGAAATCTTCGCGGGCATGACCCATTACAAAAATTTCGTCCGCCGCCTCCATACTTTCGCGAATCGCATTTGCCACAACTCTCGACTTTACGCGGGTATGTTTTTCGACTGCATTTGTCCTGCCGCCGAAAAATTGAGTTTTGTCGCCGATTTTTACCGCGACCTGATCACCGCCGCGACCCAAAGCCAAATCCAATTCAGACCTTGCCTGTTCTCCGAGTTCCGTCATTGACTGTTCGGGGGAAGGTTTTTCCGCGAAGGCAACGCCCATGGACAAAGTTACCGGCATTTGATTTTTGTTTACGAGCTGACGAATTTTGTCCAGCACGTCAAATTTTTCAGCGATTGCCTTTTTCAGCATGGAACGCTCCAAAACCACAACAAACAAATCTTCGGAAACTTTTCTGATAAATCCGGACAAAGACTTTACCCACGTTTCCAAAATCGCGTTGACGGAAAGCATCATTGAAGATTTTTCCGTTTCCGTCAATCCCTGCGTTATCTCGTCGTAATTGTCTATCTGCATATACATCAGGACGGTTCTGCTGTTTTCGTATTCGATTTTCAAATTTTCGTAAAGCGTAATTTCATGAATAAAGAGGACGATCAGACGCGGATATTTGGACCGGATTTTCATTCGACGATAGCGGACGACAAAATGCCTTTCGACTTCTTCCGGAACATTGTCTTTATTTACAATCGTTCTGACGGATTTTATTTTATAATCTCCGTCCTTGCCGTCCTCAAAATTTCCGCTTTCCGGGACTTCAAGAATTTTTTCGTCCAAAAGCCCCTCCCAAACTTCATTTACATACATTCCCTGCTCCGGCACTTTGTCCGTGTAAGACTTTGTGAGTTCGTTGCACCATTCCAACCTGCCCTCATCATTCACGACAATGACGGCGTAGGGCAGACTTTTCATGGCGTAGTGCATGAGTTCGTCAAAACTTGCTATGACATTTTCGCAGTATTGCGTGAAATTTTTTTGCCGCTCGACCGTTCTTTCTCTGGCGAAAAAAGCCAATACAACCCAGAGAATAAAGGCGATAGTCGCGATAAATTTATTGTACTGCCAGACGACGATGACAAGGACAAGCATAATCGTCAAATGTATCAGCAAATCCACCCAAGCGGACAAATTCCTCGGCATACAGACACCTCCTTCAATCTCCGGAAAATCTCTTTCGATAATCGAAAATCATATCGAAAAGTCCGGTAAAGGCGACGATTTCCAAAAGCATCATATTCAAAATTAAAATCAAAAATATCAGCCGTCGCATAAATTTTGAAACATTGTGCCGGTCGGCGAAAAAAGACATCAGCGAAAATCCTTGAATGACTCCGACAACCATGGCAAAAACCAAACAGTTTACGGAAATTTCATAAAGCAAAGTTATTTCCCGTGTGCCGCCCCAATAAAGTCCGATGAGCGAAAAAGCCGCAATATACATAAAGACTTGCGGAAATTTCCAATATTTGAAAGCCGGCAACTCCGGGATTTTCAATCGGAGTTTCGGAAAAATCCAATGTGCCGTAAGCCAACAGGCAACAGTATTTATCAAAGCCATGCACAAAAGCAAAACGGGCATCAGATAACTCAACAGTTTCAAAGTCGGCTCGACCCGGTCTCTTGCCTCGTCAATTTCCGCCTTCTCTATTCCCATTGATTCATACATCCGGAAAGATTGATCGAAAGATTCTTTCACCATGTCAAGCTGCGTTTCCATGACGTTGATTCCCATGAAAGCCGTCAAAATTGCAACCGCGATTATTTGAGCGACAAAGGCGGCAACAAGCGTTGACAAAAAACATTTTACCGCGTCGAAATTCTTTAAAATGCAAAATCCCAAGACCAAGCCGCAAATTCCGAAACTCAACGCAATTCGCGAAGAAAGCAGCGGCCCTACAAACATCGACAAAAGCAAAAAAGAAACGCCGACCGACATAAAACCTTTTCCGACACCTTGACGCACCGTCAAAACAACTATCGGCACCGCGAGAAAAAATTCTATGACCACGCCGAAAACCGGAACATATACGGAGGCCAGTCCCAAAACAACCGCAATCGCCGTGAGCAGACCGCCTTCAACCGTCGGAGTTATATTGTTTCTCATTTATAAAAATCCTCTCATTCAAATTTGACGGCGGTATTATACCGGACACAAATCAACTTGTCCGGATTTTTGAAAATATTATTACAACGGTTGCATCACAAAAGTCAGCGTGTCGGGAAATTGCTGACGCTCCAACGCTCTGCCGAAAACAAAAACCGGCGAACCCGTCAAAAATTCGCCGGTTTTTTTATGAATTTATCGTCAAATAATTTCTGCCGCCTGAACGTAATAATAAAAGATCGGAGCGGTGAAAAAAATGCTGTCGAATCTGTCCAAAACTCCGCCGTGACCCGGAATCAAAAACCCGGAATCTTTTATTCCGACAAATCTCTTTATCACCGACTCAACCAAATCCCCCAAAGTCGCGACGATTGACAACATCGCTCCGGCACAGGCCATTTCGACAAGAGGGAATGAAAATATAAATGTTCCGAAAAAAACGGCGGTAAAAGTCGTTCCGACGACGGAGCCGAGAAAACCTTCAACGGTTTTGTTCGGACTTATCGAAGGGGCAAGTTTGTGAGAACCGACAAGCGATCCGACAAAATAAGCGAAAGTATCACTCGCCCAAGTACACAGAAACAAAATCCAGACAAGTGAACAGCCGACATCAAAATTTACTTCGGTAAACAGATCCAAAAGCTGCCCGGAATCGACGTTGAAAAAATTTGCCGCACCGCCGGCTGCAAAATTCGCAAAATTGTTTACTTCGTCAAGCGGCTTGCGTTCGTCGGAAATAAATCTCAACATAATCAGATGAGCGAAAGGCAAAGCGATATACAAAACACCGGCAACCGAAATTCCCGCCTCGGTCGGTCGTGTACTTCCGTACAAAATCACCGTCAGCATAAAAATTGCCAAAGTCCCCAAAGTGATTATCGCCAAAAGTTCCTCGACACTTCCCAGCCACGCACAGAGCAAAATCAAAAACAACATCAACGCTCCGAAAACGTAAGTCGTCATAAAACCGTTTTTTGCAAAGGCACTTGAATACTCATGCCAGCCGATTAAAGCCAAAACAAACGCAAAAATTGCAAACGGTGCCCCGCCGAACTGAATGACGATTGCGGCAATCGCCATTCCGATTATTCCGGTTATTACTCTCAAAACCAATACAAACGCACTCCCTACATCGCAAGTTTCATTTTCAAAATTCTTCTGACCGATTCATTTATCCGCTCTTCCGGAATTTCTCCGCTTTTGACCGCGTCCAAAATTCCGAGATAAATTTTTTGCTGATTGTCGGTTTCATGGCAGACAAGTGCAATATCCGCTCCGGCCTTTACCGCAGCGACTCCCATTCTTGTCGGGTCGTTATGTTTTGCCGTCGCTCCCATGTCAAGATCGTCCGTGATTATTACGCCGGTAAATCCCAAGTCATTCCGGAGCAGATCCGTCATGACCGCCTTTGAAAGACTTGCCGAACGATCCGGATCGAGTGCGTCGTAAGAAAGATGAGAAATCATAATCATAAATTTTGAGTTGTCAAATTTTTTTATCGCGTCGCGAAAAGGCGGCAAGTCGTATTTTTCCAACTCTTCGCGGGGAATGTTTATCGAAGAAATTTCGACGTGCGGATCAACTTTCGCCGCACCTATTCCCGGAAAATGTTTCAGGCAACAGTAAAAATTTTCTTCACCGTAGCCGGCAACCGCATTTTCGACAAATTCCGAAACAATTTGCGGATTGTCGGCGAAAGACCGGGTGTCTTTACTTCCCACGTCCGCAACCGGAGCAAAATTTAAATTTACGCCGATTTCCTTCAAATTTTTCGCGGTCATTTTCGCATAAGTCCGGGCTTTTGAGGGATCTCCGGTTTTTCCGATTTCTTCCTGCGAAGGCTGTACCGGCAATTCGTGTTTCATTCTCGCAACCTTGCCGCCCTCCTCATCAACAGCGACAAACAGCGGAACTTTTTCCTCACTCTTTGCATTTAATTCGGCGACGAAATTTTTTACTTGAACCTTGTCCGTCATATTTCTGTCGTAAAAAATTATTCCGCCGAAGTGATATTGAGAAAGCAGGAATTGAGTGTCTTTGTTGACGGAAGTGCCGTAAACTCCTATCATCACCATTTGCCCGACTTTTTCCGTCAAAGTCATCGACTGTAATTTTTCTTCAATCGGATCAGGTTTTTCTTCCGCAGAAATTTTTTCGGAAGTCTTGCCGGGATTTTTTTCTTCGCCGTCGGCAAAACAACCTGCCGATAAAGTCAACAAAAACAGCGTTAAAATTATTGTAAAAATTTTCGCTTTCATGCCTTACTGCCTTTCCAAATCTGCCGCACCGGGTTGTTTTAAAATCCAATTGTTTGTTTCGGAACAAATAAACATCGCCGGGAAATTTATGATATATTTTTTGTAAGTCCCGTTTTTAAAATTCGTCGCGAAAGTTTCTTTGAGTCCTCCGTGAGAATAAAGAGCACTGTCGCATGGTTTCATGGGATTGGGGACGACGGCATATTGATTCGCGTTGTCCGGAATTTTCCACGCCCAATAATCACTTTCTTCAACGTCAACCGCCGGCAAAAAGGTCATCATACCGCCGTACATCAACATTCTCAAGCCGTTATCCGCGACAAATTTTTCACAGGCCTTTCTTTGACCGGGAACCGACATACTCGCCGCAATCAAATTGTAATTTTCCACAAAACTTGACCAAGCTTTTCCGTCCGGTTTTTTATCGACGAGAGAGGGACGCGGTTGCTCCGGGTCTATGCCGAAAGGAGTAATTTTCGGGACTTCTTCGACCTTTTTTACCGGTCTTGTCGCCGTCGAAATTTTATCTTCAAGCTCTCTGATTTTTCCGGCAAGTTTTTTGAGTTCCGACTCCATTTTGTCCAAATCTTCGCCGTCCCGTTTTTTTATCGACCAAAGATAAGAAACGACGATTAAAAGAATAATGCTCAAAATAATGCTCAAAAATGTAAGCACGTCTGAAAGCACGGGCGACAAAATTCCTTGTGCCGCAGTTTCTTCCATCTTTTTTTCGACCTCCTTAAATCAAAGCGGGACAACATTTCCCTTTTCGTCAATCAAATCGAGCAGAAGAAACATCGCACTCAAATCGACGTGAAATATAATCGTATATTCGTCCTCCGAATCGTCCGCACCGTTAAATTTATTGCTGTATAAAAAAGAAACTGCGTGACAATAGTGATTTATTTGAGTACCGAAAGCGTCCGTCCGCTGACTGCAGATCGGCTCCAAAAATTTAAAAATCGTGCCGGCGGGAAAATATCCTTCGACAAAAACTTTTTGAGGCAGAAAAGAATTTTCCTCGACAAAGGGAATAGGCACTTTCGATTTAAACATTTTCCCTTCAAACTCAAGATTTTTTATACTCATCAAAAATTTTCCTCCGATTTAAAAATTCACGGAAAAACCGGTTTTCTTGTCCTCAAGCGTAAGAAAGCCGGAAAATCCGGTCATGTCGATTACTTCCCGGACATCTTTACCGACATTGCAAATTTTCATACTTCCGATTGAATCCATCTTCCTCTGCATTTTCAGTAAAATTCTCAAGCCCGCCGAAGAAATATATTCCAACTCCGAAAAGTCCAAAATCAAATCTTTTACGCCTTCGATCGACGACAAAAATTCTTTTTCAAAATCCAACGCCGTCACCGCGTCAATTCTTCCGACCGGTTTTAAAGTCAATTCCGAGCCGTTCAAAATTTTTTCAATTTGCATTTTTAATCATTCCTCTGCAAAAAATTCATTTTCCAAAGCCAAACAAAGCATATGGTAAACAGGCAGATGAAATTCCTGAATGGTATGGGAAGAATCTGCCGGCACACAAATCGAAACGTCGGAAAGATGTCTTAACCTTCCTCCGCGTCGTCCGGTCATCGCGACAACCTTTATTCCCATAATCTTTGCGACTTCGACGGTGAAAAGTATGTTGTCGGAATTGCCGGAAGTGGAAATCGCAAGGAGTACGTCCCCCGCCCTGCCGATACCGAAAATCTGTTGAGCAAAAGACAAATTTGCGGCACGATCGTTTGCAAATGCCGTCGTCAGGGAAATTTCGCTGACAAGCGACACCGCCGGCAACGCACTTTGCAAATTCGCTTTGAAATAATTCACGTCGTTGGGAAAAAGTTTTTCCGCACGTTCGACAAAATCCCTGTTGAATTTTTCAATGTTTCGCGGCAACAGAAAACCCTTCATAAGTTCGCCGACTATGTGAAGAGCGTCCGCCGCACTTCCGCCGTTCCCGCAGGTTATCAATTTGTTTCCGTTCCGATAACTTTCGGAAATTGTTTCAACAGTCTTTTGCAAATCTTCTCTGCAGACCTCAAGAGCCGGATAACGTCTTATAAGTTCGTCGATTTTTTTGACGGTGCCTTCTTTCAACTTCATTCGATTCTCCTTAATTTTTTTCACTCAATACCGGGGGTGCTGTTTCACATACTCTACCGGGCGGCTCCAGTCCACATGAACGCCGGTAGCCTCCCACATTCTCGTCAAAACAATTTTCAAACTGTCCGCACCGTCTGCGGCGTTAAAATTTTCTGCGGTGAAGTCAAGCAGAGTTTCGTGCGGAACAGAAATTCTGTGAACTTTGCTCAAAAAATCTTCGGCTTTCTTTTTGCCTTCATCGTCGCCCAAAACCACATTGACTTTATGTGCTTTCTCATCATATTCGACGTAACCCAAGCTGCCGTTGTAACTTATCGCCGCACTGAAATTTTCCGGCATGATTTATGCCCCCTCTTTCACAAAATCTTTAAAAGTTTTCGGCTCAAAAACAAAATTCAATTCCTTGCGTTCGATACGCTCTTTCAGAGTCGGAGCGTTTTTGTCTTTGTCGGAAAGTACGGTCGGCTCAATTTGCCAGTCAATACCGATATCCGGATCGTTCCACAAAATATTTCCGTCGCAATCCGGAGCGTAATAATTATCCGTCTTGTACTGAATTTCCACGTCGTCGCTCAAAGTTATAAAACCGTGAGCAAAGCCGCGAGGAATAAACAACTGTTTTTTGTTTTCGGCGGAGAGAATAACGGCGGTTCGGTTGGCGAATTGCGGAGAATCTTTGCGAATATCGACGGCAACATCAAGCAGAATCCCGCGAGTACACCGGACGAGTTTGGTCTGTGCGTAAGGATTGAGTTGGTAGTGAAGTCCGCGAAGAGTTCCCTTTTTCGCGGAATAAGAATGATTGTCCTGGACAAAATCAACTTTCAAGCCGACAGCCTCAAATTTTTCTTTCGTCCAACTCTCCATAAACCAGCCGCGAGAATCACCGAAAACCTCCGGCTCAATCAGAAAAACACCTTTCAAATTTGTTTCCGTAATTTTCATTTTCAAAAGCTCCTTTTATTTTCGTGCCAATCTCTGCAAATATTGACCGTATTCGTTTTTTGCAAGCGGTTCGGCGAGTTTCAAAAGCTGTTCCGAATTGATGTAGCCCATTCTGTAAGCGATTTCTTCGATGCAGGAAATTTTCAAGCCTTGCCGCGTTTGAATGGTATGGACAAACTCTCCCGCCTGCAAAAGTGATTCGTGTGTCCCCGTGTCCAGCCAGGCATAACCGCGACGCATTTTCTCAACCCGCAAATTTGAGCGTTCCAGGTAAATTTTGTTTACGTCGGTAATTTCCAATTCGCCGCGAGCGGAAGGTTTTATCGTCTTTGCAACGTCCACGATGTTTTTGTCGTAAAAATAAAGTCCGGTGACTGCGTAATTGGAGCGGGGATTTTTCGGTTTCTCCTCCAAACTCAACGCCCTGCCCGCCGCGTCAAATTCCACCACGCCGTAACTTTGCGGATCGTTGACGTAATAAGCGAAAACCGTCGCCCCTTCATCTTGAGCCGCCGCCCGTTGTACGAGTTTTGCAAAATCCGAGCCGTAAAAAATATTGTCGCCCAAGACCAACGCACAGCCTTCACCGGCTATAAATTCTTCGCCGATCAAAAACGCTTGAGCCAGTCCTTCCGGTTTCGGCTGAACCGCATATTTTATCTGCAAGCCGAGCCCGGACCCGTCGCCGAGCAGAGTTTGAAACAGGTGACTGTCCTGCGGCGTGTTGATTATCAAAATTTCCTTTATCCCCGCAAGCATCAGAGCCGACAGCGGATAGTAAATCATCGGCTTGTCAAAAACCGGCATGAGTTGTTTTGAAACCACTTCCGTCAGCGGGTAAAGCCTTGTCCCGGAACCGCCCGCCAATATTATACCCTTTTTTATCATGATTTTCATCCTTTCGCAAACTGTTTCGATACCGTAACATTATACCAAAATATTTTTCTCCGGCAAGTTTGAAAATTTCCCGGAAACAAAAAATTTTTGAGGAAGGCGTTGAAAGGAACCGGCAAACCGACCGAAAACAAAAACTTGTTTTTTTTTCGTTGCTGTGTTAAGATTAGCGGCGTTGTTAAGAACGATTAAAATTTTTTTGGGAGGTTATTTTGCAGAATGAAAGTCACCGAGAAGAAAATAGAAAATTATGAGGCGACGTTGACCATTGAAGTCGAGGCGGCGGAACTTGAAAAGACGAAAAAAAATGCTTGCAAGAATTTGGCAAACAGGGTAAATATTCCCGGTTTTCGCAAAGGCAAGGCTCCGCAAAACGTCATTGAAAATCATTTGGGCAAAGGTGCGATTTTGGACGAAGCGGCAGATATGCTGATTCAAAAAAGTTCGCGGGAGGCAATGCAAGAGGAAAAACTTTCTCCCGTCACTGAACCGCAGGCAAAAATCGTTACTTGTGAGGACGGCAAAGACTTTGTTTTCACGCTCACTTTCACGCCTTACCCGGAGGTAAAACTCGGCGAATACACAAATATCGAAGTCGAAAAAGTTGTCGAGCCTGTAACCGATGAGGATGTCGAAAAGCAAATTGACGAATTGCGGGATCATCACGCAAACCTTATCGACGTTCCGGAGGACGCAAAAATTGAGGACGGCGACTTCATCACTTTGGATTTTTCCGGCTCCGTTGACGGTGAAAAATTTGAAGGCGGCACGGCGAAAGATTATCCGCTCAGAATAGGTTCTCACAGTTTCATAGATAATTTTGAAGAACAACTTATCGGCTTGAAAGTCGGCGACGAAAAAAATGTCAACGTCACTTTCCCGGAAGATTATCACGACAAAGACCTTGCCGAAAAGAAAGCGGTTTTCGAGTGCAAAATAAATTCAATCAAACGCAAAGAACTTCCCGCTTTTGATGTCGATTTCGTCAAGAAGGTCAGCAAGTTTGAAACCGTCGAAGAGTTGAAAGCCGATATTCGCAAAAATCTTGAACACAATGCGGAACATTTTGCGAAAGACAAGCAGGAGGACGGCGTTATCGAAAAGGCTGTCGAAAATATGACCGTCGATATTCCGCCGGTTATGATTGAGGACAGAATAACCCGAATGATAAATGAACTTGAGGCACGTCTGCAAATGCAGGGAATGAGCCTTGAGCAGTATATGGCTTACTCAAACACCGATAACGACAAAATGCGTGAAGAATATCGCGAAACGGCAGAGAAAAATGTTCGTACGGATTTGTTGCTTGAAGAAGTCGCGAACGTCGAAGAAATAAAAGTTACCGGTCGAGATCTTGATGTTGAAGTTGCGGTTATGGCTCAAATGTACCGCACCAATCCCAAGCAGGTCGCAAAATTCCTGCGTGAAAGCGGTCAGATTATAAATCTTATGGGCAACGTCCGCAGACGCAAAGCCGCTCAATTCATCATCGAAAATATGGCAGGTGCGGAAAAGGCGGAAGAAAATTCTTCCGACGAGGCGAAAGATTCTGCAGACACGGACAAGAAAGACGAATAAATTTTTCGGAACGTTGAAATTTTCTTGAAAAGCGATTGGAATATCGAATAAACCGGAAACGGTCGAAATTCCAATCGCGTCTTGTTATAAACAGAGCGTCAGAGCATTGGAGTGCCGGCAAATTTTTCCGGCACACCGGCACACTGAAAAAAGGAGCTGCAAAATTATGAGTTATTACGTTCCCATGGTAATAGAAAAAACAAGTTACGGCGAACGGGCTTACGACATATATTCCCGGCTTTTGAAAGACAGAATCGTTTTTTTGGGCGGTCCGATAAACGACGACGTTGCAAATTCCGTCGTCGCTCAACTTCTGTTTCTTGAGTCCGAAGATCCGGACAAAGACATTCATCTTTACATAAACAGTCCGGGCGGCGTTGTGACTGCCGGGCTTGCGATTTACGACACAATGCAATATATAAAATCCGACGTTTCCACAATTTGCATAGGTCAGGCGGCAAGCATGGGTTCACTTCTCTTGACTGCCGGAGCACCGGGAAAACGCTTTGCCCTCCCGCTCGCAAGAATTATGATTCATCAGCCTTTGGGCGGTGCTCAAGGTCAATCGACAGACATTCAAATTCAGGCGAGAGAGATTTTAAGACTTCGCGAAGTCGGCAACAACATTCTTTGCAAGCACACCGGTCAGCCTTATGAAAAAGTCGTTGCGGACACCGAACGCGATAATTTTATGACTGCGGAGGACGCAAAGGCTTACGGATTGATTGACGATGTTATTTCCCGTCCGCCGGTTGATTTGGACAAATAATAAAAAACGGGTGAGTTTTATGGCGAAAACCGAAAATCCGCAAAATTTAAAATGTTCCTTTTGCGGCAAAGGGGCAAGGCAGGTAAATAAATTGATTGCCGGTCCCGGCGTTTATATTTGCGATTCCTGCATTGAACTTTGCAACGATATTCTTGAAGGCGAAGGCGAAGATTCCGAAGAAATTTTTGTCCCGGTCGAAGAATTGCCCAAGCCGAAGGAAATTTGTGCAATTTTGGACAAGTACGTTATCGGGCAGGATGACGCGAAAAAAACTTTGTCCGTTGCCGTTTACAATCATTACAAGCGTATCGGACAAAAAAATTCACGCAGGGACAAAAAAGACGATGTGGAAGTGCAAAAGTCAAATATTTTGATGATAGGCCCCACCGGCAGCGGGAAAACTCTTTTGGCTCAAACTTTGGCAAAAATTTTAGACGTTCCTTTCACGACGGTCGATGCAAATTCTCTGACCGAGGCGGGTTACGTCGGCGAAGATGCGGAAGATATTTTGTTTTCGCTCGTCCAATCCGCGAACGGCGATATAATAAAAGCGGAACGCGGAATTATTTATATCGATGAGGTTGACAAAATTACGCGAAAAGCCGGAATGTCCCGCGATATTTCCGGCGAAGGAGTGCAGCAGTCTTTGCTGAAAATTTTGGAAGGTACGCGGGTTGCCATTCCGACGCAATCCTCCCCCTTCGGCGGCAATCACGGCTATTCTTCCTCTCCGACAATGGACACGAAAAATATTTTGTTCATCTGCGGCGGTGCGTTCAATGATTTGGAAAAAGTTATCGAAAAACGCACCCGCGGCGGGCAACTGGGTTTCGGGGCAAAAGTTGTTTCAAAGGACGAAAAAGACATCAGCCGGACTTTGAAAGAAGTTCAGCCGGACGACTTGATAAATTACGGACTTATCCCGGAGTTTGTCGGACGACTTCCCATAGCCGTCACTTTGGAAGAATTGGACGAGGATGCCCTGGTCGATATTTTGACAAAGCCGAAAAATGCTCTGGTCAAGCAATATCAAAAACTCATGGAAATGGACGGAGCAAAGTTGAATTTTGAGCCGGAGGCACTCCGGCAGATAGCTCACGAGGCAATTTTGAGAAACACCGGAGCACGCGGCTTGCGTTCGATCTTGGAAAGAATAATGCGAAATGTAATGTTCGAGGCACCTTCGGCGTCCGGAAATGTCGCCTGCACGGTCACGGCGGACGACGTAATAAACAACCGCGAGCCGATGTTGAAAATTGTCGAAAAGAGAACGACGAAAAAAAACGCAAGTTAAAATTGAAAATTGATTTGTGAAACCGCGTTTGAGCGGTTATTTTTTTTTCGGCAAAATTTACGCAAAAAAAATCTCCGCAAAACTGCAGAGATTATAACGCTCCGATGTTCCGACACTCTGTTGTTACACATTCACGCCGAAATTTTTTCCGAGTGCGGCAAGCCCGCCGCTGAAACCGCTGCCGATTGCGTTAAATTTCCATTCGCCTTTGTGTCGATAAATTTCGCCGACGACCACAGCCGTTTCAATCGAAAAATCTTCGCCCAAGTCGTAGCGAATCAATTCCTTGCCGCTTTCGTCGTCAACAACGCGGATATAAGCATTTTCGACGTGTCCGAAAGTTTGCTTGCGTTTTTCCGCGTCGTAAATGGTAACGGTGAACTCAATTTTCTCAATATTCGCCGGCACTTTCGACAGATCGACTTTAATTTCTTCGTCGTCACCTTCGCCTTCGCCGGTCAAATTGTCGCCGAGATGCTCGACCGAGCCGGAAGAATGTTTCAAATTGTTGTAGAAAACAAAATCGGCATCGCTTGTAACTTTTCCGTTCTCACCGAGCAGGAAAGCCGCCGCATCAAGGTCGAAATCGTAGCCGCCGTCGTATTTGTTTACGTCCCAGCCGAGCCCGATAAGAATTTTTTTCAAACCGGGATTGCCCTTTGTCAAGTCAACTTTCTGACCCTTTTGCAAACTTATCGCCATAAAAAATTCCTCCCTTTAATCAGATACTCTTTTTTTCGGCAAAAATTTAATCTTTCCTGCCGGTAGTCCACGACAAACCCCAATCAAAATCCAAATCCATTTTCGACGCATCGTCGTAAAATTCGATAATTTTTTCGACGCTGAAAGTTTCGCCGACGTTTTCCAAAAGAGCGATCGCACAAGTTCTCTTTTTCGATCCGTACTCGTCCATTTTTACCACCAAATCCGGACTGCCGGGACATTTGACCGTAACAACGCCTTGAGCCTCCTCCCAATCCGCCGCACCTTCATAAATAAAAGTGAAAATCAAAATGCGGACAATTTCTTTGATATGCTTGCCGTTGACGCGAATGGTTTCGCCGTCCGAAAAACCGCCCGTGCGGTCGTCGCCGTCAAGTTCTATGTAAGGAAATTGATTGAAACTGCCGAAATTTTTTCCGAGTGCCTGAATACCTCCGATTGACCCGTCGGTCATTTCGTACAGGCAGCACAAATCCAGATCTATATTTTTGCCCCGTCGCCCGGATTGATTCCAATTTAAATTTATGGAAATTTCGCCGAGAGTCTTTCCCTTTTTCACGAGATTAACCTTGCGACCTTTGCGAAGTTCTATTTTTGTTGAAGTTCTTGCCGGCGGCGGGGAAGTAATTTTCGGCGGTTTCGGCGGCGGCGGTGAAGGTTGGGAAATTTCTTCGATGACTTCAATTCCGAAATTTTTGCACAGAGCCGGCAGACCGCCTTTAAAACCGGCTCCGGTCGCGTTAAATTTCCACGCCCCTTTATACCGGTAAATTTCGCCCAAAACAATCGCCGTTTCGATTGTAAAATCGTCCAATTTAAACCGGGCAAATTCCTCACCGCTCCCGGAATTTATTTTCAGGACGGAGCCGGCAACCATACTGAAATTTTGTTTTCTCTTGTCTGCCTCGTAAATCGTCGCGGTCAGAGAAATTTTTTCGACCTTCTCCGGAATTTTACTCAAATTCACTCCGACGACATCATCACTCCAAACGACACTGCCGGATTTGTGACGGTTGTTTCCGTAAAAAACGAAATCTTCATCTCCTGCGGCTTTACCTTCCGCATTGAGCAAAAAAGCGGAAGTGTCAATATCAACGGCGGATGCCGCTTTTCTTTCAAGAGTTATCGTCAATAAATTTTCCGGCAACGAAATTTTCTGACCTTTGCGAAGTTCCACTTTACAACCTCCCGCCTTTCCACTTTTTTCAAACCGGCTCTTTTCTCAAACGCTTTACTTCCTGCCAAATATCGCGAGCCTGTTCGTAAATCTTTGCACCGGCAGATCTCAAGTTTGCGTTGTTTATGGTTCTGCCGAGCCACACCGTCGCCCTGTCCAAATCCCCGAGCATATAATAAATTGCCCCGCAGAGATAGACTGCCATATCGTCTGTCATGCCGTCTATCGGCCAGCGTTCGTCGTTCAGCGAATTTTCAAAACACTCCGCCGCCTTCTCCATGTACTCGCGTTCCTTGTCCTCAAGACCTTCATACCGGCAAATCCAAGCCATATTCAAATAAAGTTTCGCCTGTCTGCCCTGCGAATGGTCGGTAAGTTCGGAAAAGAGAATATCCAATTCAAAGAAAGACAGAGCCTCTTCGGCGGTTCTCACTTCGACGAACGGCAGAGCCATATCATTTTCTTTCAAAAACGCCCGCAACTTTTCTTTGATTTTATTGGGGAAGTGTCCCAAGAATTTTTTCTCTTCCGCCGCAAATCCGCAGTGTTCGCAAGCCCAGACGGTATAGAGATAGGGATTGAAATCTTTGTAGTGTACGCAATAATCCAAATCTTTTTTCTCCGCATTGAGCCGGGATTTTGTCTTGACGACGCGTGTCTGTTCCTCGCAGATCGGGCAAGGTCTTTGCATGACAATCGTATATTTCTCCGCAACCGCAGCTTTATCGCCGCCGGCGGCTTTTGCAGCTTCTTCGGCAGCAACTCTCTCCTCCTCAACCTTTGTAACGTGACCGCGAAGAAATTTCAATTTGTCTGCCATTGAAGTTATCAGCTTTTCTTCGGAAGGTGTTTCCGGAGCGGGAGCCGGTGCGGCGGCTTGTGCAGCTTGTGCGGCTTGTTGCTGTTGTGCCTGAAGTTTTTGACGAATCGTCGCCATAACTTGATTTTCGACGGATTTTCCCGCCGATGCCGCCTGATTGAGTTTTTGGCGAAGTGCGGCGAGTTTGTCCTCACCCGGTGCCGCCGATACCGCCGGAGTCACTGCGGGAGCCGCCGCTCTTACCGGTTTCCCGCCGTTCCTCACGATGTCGAAAATTTCTTTGCAAATGTCCGGGTCTTGCAACATTTGCCGGAACTGTTCTTTTGTCATAAAAATCTCCTCCAAGTCTCCTCCAATTAAACCGAATTAAACTTCTGCATTTGCCGGAAACTTCCTTTAAAATTTTTGTACGCCTCAGCCCGGTCAAATTCGGCTCGAAATTGCGGACAAACAAAAAACTTCAACGAACTCTTGAAAATTTTTCTTTTCGCCCCGCAACGGCAAGGGAAATTGCGACGGTCAAAAAATAAAATACGATTGCATTGAACGCCGTCATCACAAGACCGATTTTCCCGAGAATAAGTAAAAGATAAGCTATTGCAATCGGGTGGAAAAGGTAGACGAAAAAGGAATGTTTGCCCAAATATGCAAAGACGGCGGAAATTTTTTCGCCGAAGTCAAAATTTTCAAAGAGCATAAAGAAAAATATTGAGGCGGCAATCGTGTATAAAAATCCGGGCGGCGAAAGTTGATGGGCGGTATTTACTGCGGCAAGCGGAGAATAATTTTCGACGTAAACCAAAAAATAAAACCAACTCAAAAATACTGCCAAAGTCAACGCGAAAGCCGCCGAAATTATTTCTTTCCGCTCACGCATAAAGGCAAAAAATTTTTGAGAATGTACCGCCGAAATCGCACCGAGTAAAAATATAAAGACGTAGTGAAGAATCAGCCAATTCAACCGCCACATCAAAAACATTTTCAAGAGAGAATTTTCCGGCAGCGACATTGTAAAATTTGTCAATGCGTCGCTGTAGCTTGAAAAGCAGTTAAACAGAATTTGAAGGAAGAAAATTGCGGCGAATTTTTTTACACTCAGCGAACGGACAATTTTTATCCACGCCGGCATCAGCAAATAAAACCATATTAAAATCACGAGAAAATAAAGTTGGTATTTCGCCAGCCCGAAAAATAAAATTTCCAATGCGTAGCCGGGAGCCGGTATTCCGGAGCCGTAAAAAAAATTGTCGTGTATTATGTAAAAAAACGACCAGAGTAAATAAGGGACGAGGACGGCTTTAAATCTTCTGCGTAAAAAATTTTCATAATCGAACGGAGCATTTAAATCAATTTTATAAAACAGTCCGAAGGCGGAAATAAAAAAGAAAATCGGCACGCTGAATCTTGAAATGATTTCAAAAAGTGCGATCAAATGCAAATTCGGCGTGGGATTTGTCAAATATTGCGAACCGATATGAATTGCGACGACTCCGAGCATGGATATTCCGCGAATATATTCGATTGACTTCAGGCGAGGTTTGCTTGTCTTTGTCACGGCTTACCTGCTTATCTCAAAATCTATGTGGACGCTTGCGGAGCAATTCAAAGTTCCCGACTCAATCGGCGTTTCGTAAGCCGCATCAGCCACAGCCGCAGCCTCAAGCATGGCAAAATTTTTATGACGCATTTGAGAGACCGAGCCGGAATTTATCGAAATGTTTCTTATGCCGACAATACTTTTTCCCAACTCCGCCGCGACAATTTCGGCTTTTGTCCGGGCATCGCGTACGGCAAGTTTCAAAGCCTCATTCTGCCAATATTTTCTGTCACGCAGACCGAAACTCAAAGAATTTATGTTATTCGCTCCGTTTGAAAGGGAGCTGTCAACAATTTTTCCGATAAGATTCAAATTATCTGCAACGACGGTAACGGTGTTGTTTGCCTCGTAACCGACGATTTGATTTCTTTTGTTTTCTTCGCGATTGTAAACCGGACGAAAATTATAATCGCCGGTGCTTATGTTTTTTCTTTCTATTCCCAGTGCGACTATCGACCGGATAATGTCGGACGCTTTCTTTGCGTTTTCTGCCTGAACTTTTGCCGCATCGCGATTCTGACTTCTTACGCCTATTGAAATTGTCGCTCTGTCCGGTGCGGTTTCGATTACGCCTTCACCGTTCACGGAAATCGTCGGTATTCTTTCCTCCGCAAAGACTGCGGAACAAAATACGAACATCATCAAAAATGTCAAATTTAAAATCTTGTACATGACAAACTTCCTCCCGTCAAACGAACAACGACCAATTTTGTCGCCGCATGTGAATATTCATCAAAATTGCTATTGCCAAAATATTTGTGGTCAGCGAGCTTACCCCGTAACTCATCAGCGGCAAAGGTATTCCGGTGACCGGCATTATTCCCGTCGTCATTCCCACGTTGACGAGAACATGGAAGGCGAGCATTGAAGTTATTCCGACGGCAAGCAACCTTCCGAAAACATCGCTTGCATTTTTTGCAATTTGTATTCCACGCCACAAAACTATAAGATACAGCAAAAGCAAAACTGTCGCTCCGACAAATCCCAATTCTTCACCGACGACCGAGAAAATAAAATCCGTGTGATTTTCCGGCAAAAAGTTCAGTTGACTTTGCGTCCCTTCAAAAAGTCCTTTGCCGAACAACATTCCGGAGCCTATTGCAATTTTTGATTGAATTATGTGATAGCCGGAACCGAGCGGATCGACATTCGGATCGAGAAAAACCATTATCCTCATTTTTTGATAGTCTTTCATAAAATGCCACAGAACCGGAGTTGACGCAATTCCGGCAACGATTATTCCGATAAGCAATTTCCACCGGATACCGCAGGCAATTACAATTCCGAAAAAGATTGCCATAAACACCAGCGAAGTCCCCAAGTCCGGCTGTTTCAAAACCAAAACGAAAGGCACTCCGACATAAAGGGCTATGGGAATCAAATCTTGCAAAGTGTTTATTTTTCCGAGCCTGTCCTCAAGCAGAGCCGCCAGGCAAATTATCATTATGAGTTTTGAAAATTCGGAAGGCTGTATGCTTATCGGTCCCAACTGTATCCACCTTTGAGCGCCGAGTGCCGCATGCCCGAAAAGCATGACGGCGACAAGCATTATCAAATTTAAAATGTATAACTT
>CAJOOE010000064.1 GCA_905236145.1 uncultured Selenomonadaceae bacterium | reverse complement strand
GAATTTTTCAAGTTCTTCCGGCAAAACATTTCGCGCAACTTCCGCACGGGCAATCAAAAGTCTTTTGCCGGCGACAAGATTTTTCAACGAATCGACCAAATTTTCCGCTTTAAATTCGGCGGGAACAATATCGGCGACAATCCCGAAATTTTCAAGTCTTTCAGCCGTTGCCGATCCCATTGCCGCAATTTTTGAATTTCCGAGCGAACGCGTATCAAGCCCGTTAAATTTAAGACGTTCAAAAAACTTTTCCACACCGTTCACGCTTGTAAAAATTATCCAATCGTAAGATTTAATATTTTTTATTGCAGAATCCGCCGACTTAAAATTATCGGAGGGCGCGACAATCTTTATCGTCGGAAATTCTTCCGTGTCCGCCCCGAAATTTTTTAATTGCCGGCTCAATTCCGATGCCTGAGTTCTTGTCCGGGTAATAAGAATTTTTTTGCCGAACAGAGTCTTTGTGTCGAAAAATTTCAGATTGTCGCGCAGATTTACGACTTCACCGACAACGAAAATTGCCGGCGGATTTATTTTGTTTTCTTCAACGCAAGCCGCCGCCTTTTCCAAAGTCGTCACAAAAACTTTTTGACGGGGAGAAGTTCCGTTTCTGATAATTGCCGCCGGAGTTTTTCCGGGTCGCCCGTTTTCAATCAGCTTTTCGGTAATTTTCGACAAATTTGCAATTCCCATCAAAAAAATTAAAGTATCGGTTGCAGCAGCCAATTTATCCCAGCGAATATTTGATTCAAGTTTTGTCGGGTCTTCATGCCCGGTCACTACGGCAAAAGAGGTTGCAATTCCGCGATGAGTAACCGGAATACCGGCATAAGCCGGGACTGAAATTGCGCTGGTAACGCCCGGAACAATTTCAAAGGGCAGGTTATTTTCCCGAAGAGAAATTCCTTCTTCGCCGCCGCGCCCGAATACAAAAGGATCCCCGCCCTTAAGACGAACGACATTTTTTCCGGTTTTGCCCTTTTCGACAAGCAGATTGTTTATTTCCTCCTGCTTTAAAGTGTGTTTGCCGGCAGATTTTCCGACATAAATTTTTTCGGCACTTTCCGGGACAAAATTTAAAATTTCTTCGCCGGCAAGTCTGTCATAAATCACAATGTCGGCATTTTCCAAAATTGCCCGTGCTTTCAAAGTCAACAAGCCGACATCTCCCGGACCGGCTCCCACAAGATACACCATTTTTTAGTTCACTCCGTTTAATTATCTTTTGGACGATCAGTATTTTGCGAAATTTACTGCCCGCCTTCTCTACTGACCGGAAATTATAGTGGAAAATTATTTTCCGGTCAAACTTTGACAGCCGCTTGTCCGTAATTTCGGGATTAAATTTTGAGTTTTTGGAAATCGGCGTTTATTTATTCGGATCGCCGGAAAATTTATGAAACGCCCGTGCCGTGACCACCAATCCGGTTGACATTGAAAATACTTTTTTGTAAAATCAAAGCAGTTTAGAGTTGAGGAGGAATTTTTTATGAAGCACATCAAAACCGTAAACAAACCCGCTTTGCAGAGTACTTTGAAAACCGGCGGTTGCGGCGAATGTCAAGCATCCTGTCAGTCCGCTTGCAAAACCAGTTGCACGGTCGGCAATCAGGTTTGCGAACGTCAAAAGAAGTAATTTGCTTTTTCGGAAAAAAGTAAAGAAAATCGGATCCGTTCGAAAATTGCGGCTCCGATTTTTTTCGGGTTTATTTACGGAGAGGACGTCTTTAAATGATAATTTTGGCATCGGGATCGCCGCGCAGAAAAGAACTTCTGCACAAGCTTTTTGATGATTTTTTGATTGAAACAGGTGAAGTCGAAGAATTTCACAATGCCGCAACTCCCGCAGAGTTGGCGATAAAAAATGCAAAACTGAAAGCGGAATCCGTCGCGGCAAAACATCCGAACGATATCGTAATCGGTGCCGATACGATAGTCGTTTTGGAAGGAAAGATTTTCGGAAAACCGGACGGAGGTTGCGGAGCTTGCGATATGCTCAAAACTCTTTCCGGGAAAAAACATGAAGTCATTACCGGTCTTGCCGTCGTGAAGGGCGGAAAGACTTTCACCGCTTCCGAAGTCACCGAAGTTTTTTTCGGTGAAATGACCGACGAAGAAATAGCGGAATATGTTGCCACAGATGAACCTTTGGATAAATCCGGGTCTTATGCTCTTCAGGGCGGTGCCGCAAAATTTATAGAAAAAATTAACGGCGATTGGGCAAATGTTGTGGGTTTACCGGTTTACAGACTGGGAAAACTTTTGAAATCTGCGGGAATATCGAAGGGCTGAAAACACTGCAATAACTTACGACCGAAGTTGATGAAAACGGGCAGAGAAGATTATGTACATTGCCGGCGGCGATCAATTTTCGGAATACGGAGCGCGTCAATCATTTTACACATCTTTGAAATCATTTCCACATTATGGACTCTGACAATATCGACACCGTTCAAAATCCCGAAAATACATATCGCTCCGGTTGCCTCGTCCCGATTTTCAACATCAAGCCCGATTGCATAACCGATGAAACTTTTGCGACTTGCACCCAAAAGTAAAGGAATTTTTTCCCCGCCCAAAATTTTTAACTCGCCGATTCTGCGCAAAATTTCCAAATTTTCCTCTTGAGTTTTTCCGAAACCGATACCCGGATCGAAAATCATTTTTGAAGTATTGCAACCGGCTTTTTCGGCAATTTCAATCGAACGCCGGAAATAATTTTTTATCTCCCCGACAATATCTTCGGAAGGCACAAAATTTTTCGGACGATTGTGCATAACGATAACCGGCGCGTCAAATTCCGCCGCAACTTTTGCCATATTCCCGCCGTCGAATTGCAAGCCTTGAATATCGTTTATAATTTGCGCTCCGGATTTCAGAGCATAACGGGCAACTTCCGCTTTGTAAGTATCGACGGAAACCGGAATTTTTAATTCGGCAACGGCGGGAAGAATTCTTTCGAGCCGGGAAATTTCTTCTTCAACAGAAACGGGAGTAAATCCGGGACGGGTGGATTCCGCACCAATGTCGATAATATCCGCTCCGGCGGCAATAAGTTTTTCGGCTTGAATTTTTGCATCTTCCGGCAAAAGAAATTTTCCGCCGTCCGAAAATGAATCGGGCGTAATGTTCAAAATTCCCATTATTAAAGTCTTTTCGTCATTTTTTAATTTCAAAATTTGCATACAATTCCTTTCAAAAAAAATGCCCCCGCCCGGGGGAGCCGAAAATGTTTCAATTATTTCACCGTCACCGTAAGATCCGGATTGTCGCCTTCGCCGACGATTGTCGCGCCGCCTTCGCGCAGAGCCTGCGCAACCGCATCAACTTCCGCGCCGACGACCGCAACTTTCTTGCCGATCAAAGTTCCGTGCGATTCGGTGATTGTAATTTCGTCACCAATGCGAATTTTCGGAATCGGCTTGTCTTCGACGTGAACGCTGCCTTCGAGCAAATCGCCGACACCGTTGTCGAATTTGACGACAATATGTCCGAGATTTTTCAAATTGTTTTGAACGTCGTTACCGATCTTGATGATACGAAATTCGGAATCGACAATCTTCAAAATATCGCCGGGTTTAATCTTGTCTTCAAGTTTGTTTCCGCTGTGAAGAACGGAAAATTCGCGGAGTTCCGGGAAAACCATCGAAT
>CAJOOE010000063.1 GCA_905236145.1 uncultured Selenomonadaceae bacterium | reverse complement strand
GCTTGTGCCTTCGTCGCGGCGGGAATTACTCGCGGTACAATCGTGGGATTGCAGGGAGATATGTCCTCCGGCGTGTTCCTCGATTCTCTTTACGCTCTGGAGTCAATCGGCGTGACGGTCGTGCCTTTCGGCACAAATTATCGCCAATGGATACGGCTGATGGATTTGTATTCGATTGATTTTCTTGTGAGTTCTCCGCAACTTGTCATGCAACTTATAATTCAACTTCAGGCGGTCGGAAAAAATATCGCCGATTATTCACTGAAAAAAATTATTTGCCTGAACGACGCAAACATTCAAAATCCTTTGCAACATCATGTTGAGGAGAGAACCTGCACGGAAGTTTACAATCTTTTCGCACCGCCGGAATTGGGTTTTGCCGGAATGATTTACCAATGTTCCGCACACGCCGCCCACCATCTGCGTGAAGATTATTTTCTTGCGGAAATAGTTCATTTTGAAGGCGAGGAGGTTTTGATTGACGACGGGCGAATGGGTGAGCTTGTAATAACGACGCTTGCCGCTCAAGCCGTTCCCCTGATTCGCTACAGAACCGGGCAAGCCGTCAGAAAAATCAGCGACGAATGTTCCTGCGGCAGAAGTTTTATAAGAATTGCCACGCCTTATACAAAGGTCGATTGAAAATTTGAGATTGAAAAAAATATTTGCTTTTTTCCCGTCCGGCATATAAAATTTGAACGGGAAAATTTTTTTGTTGTTTTTAA
Source organism: uncultured Selenomonadaceae bacterium (assembly GCA_905236145.1). Lineage (GTDB taxonomy): Bacteria > Bacillota > Negativicutes > Selenomonadales > Selenomonadaceae > Quinella. The sequence goes on along the minus strand of CAJOOE010000063.1, from coordinate 12,847 downwards.
GGAAAGGTTGCGGGAAATGAAAAGGGAAACGATACGTTTGGAAAATATTGCAAAGTCTTTCGGAAAATTGACGGTGCTGGACGAAGTCGAATTGACGATTTACGAGAGCGAATTTATCACGCTCTTGGGGCCGTCCGGCTGCGGCAAGACCACCATGCTCCGGATTATCGGCGGTTTTGAACGACCGGACTCCGGGCGGGTAATTTTCAACGGCAGGGACATTACCGAACTCCCGCCGAACAGACGACCGATTAACACGGTTTTTCAAAAGTATTCTCTTTTCTCCCACATGAACGTTGAAGAAAATATTGCCTTCGGCTTGAGGATAGCCGGCAAGGACGAGGGATATATTCGCAGTAAAATAAATTACGCTTTGAAACTTGTAAACTTGGAAGGCTCCGAAAAATACGACGTGACGAAATTGAGCGGCGGTCAGCAGCAGAGAATAGCGATAGCCCGTGCAATAGTCAACGAGCCGAAAATTCTTTTGCTTGACGAACCTTTGAGTGCATTGGATTTGAAACTTCGCCGGAACATGAGAAGCGAACTTGTCAGAATAAACCGCGAGACCGGGATAACTTTTGTATTCGTCACTCACGACCAGGAAGAGGCTCTGTCAATGTCCGACAGAATTGTTGTAATGAATCAAGGTTACATTCAGCAGATCGGAACGCCGGAGCAGGTTTACAACGAGCCGGAAAATGCCTTCGTCGCGGACTTTATCGGCGACAGCAACATAATTGACGGCATTATGGTTCGCGATAAACTTGTAAAAATTTTCGGTCGCGAACACGCCTGCGAAGATACCGGATTCCCTCCGGAATGTCCGGTCGATGTTCAAATTCGCCCGGAAGATATTACGTTGGGTGAACCTTCGGAAGATTCTTTCAACGGCATTGTAAAGAAAGTTGTTTTTTGGGGAATGTCTTACGATATTATCGTTGAAGCGGACGGTTTCGAGTGGCTGGTGCAGTCAATTCACGGGCGGGAAGTCGGCGAAGAAGTCAGCATAACGTTCGACCCGTACAATATCCAGATTATGAGCAAACCTCAATCGGAGGACGAGGAGGCGGCTCAAGATGTTTAGAACTGCGGGAATGAGAAATTTGTTTATGACTCCCTTCTGTCTTTGGGCGGGAATTTTTATCTTTGTCCCGCTCTTTTGTATGGCTTGGTACGCTTTTACAGACGAGAGCGGATTTTTCACGCTTGAAAATTTTACTCTTGCATTTGACCGACCGTATTTTAAAGCGTTGATGCTTTCTGTCGCCCTTGCACTTGCAAGCACGATAATTTGTCTGATTTTGGCTTATCCGCTCTGCCTTATTTTGACGGACAAGGCGAGGGATTTAAGCACGATTGTGTCACTTCTCTTTATTTTGCCGCTGTGGATGAACTCCCTTTTGCTTACAATGGCTTGGCAGACGATTTTGGAGAAGAACGGAATTTTAAATCAAATGCTCAGATATTTTTCGCTGCCGGACGCAAATTTAATCAATACGCCGACCGCAATAATAATCGGTATGGTTTACAACTTCCTGCCTTACATGGTCTTGCCGCTGTACGTTTCACTTTCAAAAATCGACAAGAGGATAATTGAGGCGGCGAGGGATTTGGGAGCGAGCTATATGCAGACTTTTTGGAAAGTAATTTTGCCCTTGAGTTTACCGGGAGCGGTCAGCGGGATAACGATGGTATTTATTCCGGCGTTGACGACTTTTGTAATTTCGGCTCTTCTGGGCGGCGGCAAACTTCTTTTGATAGGAAACGTGATCGAGCAGGAATTTGTCGCCGGATATAATTGGCATTGGGGAGCCGGGCTTTCAATGATTTTAATGATTTTCATTGTCGTAAATATGGCGGTCACCGCATTTTTCGACACTTCGCATGAGGAGGTTGAAGAAAAATGATTAACCGCTTGAAAATGATTTACCTTGCCGCAATTTTTCTTTTCCTCTATGCTCCGATAGGAATTTTAATCGCTCAATCTTTTAATGAAAGTCGGTATCGCGGTCATTGGACGGGATTTACTTTTAAATGGTATGAATCGCTTTTCGAGAACGAAAACATTTTCGAAGCTCTGAGCAATACCGTTTCAATCGGATTTTTTTCGGCGTTGATCGCAACGATTTTTGCTTTGATAACTTGTATTGCCTTGCGGGAGTTCGGAAAAAAAAGGCGGGCCGTGTTTATGAGCGTGGCAAACATTCCGATTTTAAATGCCGACATTGTCACCGGAATTTCTCTTATGCTCCTTTTTATCGGAGCCGGGTTGCGTTTGGGCTACGAAACCATTTTGATTGCACACATTGTTTTTAATATTCCCTATGTAATGCTCTGTATAATGCCGCAGCTTGTATCTCTTGACAAAAGTTTTTACGAGGCGGCTTTGGACTTGGGAGCGTCGCCCTTTCAAGCGTTTACGAAAGTAATTTTGCCGGAAATGCGTCCGAGTATCTTTGCCGGATTTTTGCTTGCCTTCACGATGTCGGCGGACGATTTCATAATAACTTATTTTACGAAAGGTGCCGGCGTTGACACTTTGCCGACGGAAATTTATTCGGAATTGAAATTGGGAATACATCCGGAAATGTATGCCCTTTCGACTTTGGTATTTTTCTTTGTATTGATTTTCGTCGTACTCTTTGCGATGACGCGAAAACATCTTGCCGACAAGGAGGTGTTTTGAGGTGAAAAGTAAAAAAATTTTTGCCGCCTGCATTTTGATTTTCGCGTTGACTTTAACCGGCTGTATGTCCTCTGCCGAAGAAGAAGAATCGGATAACGTCGTTTATGTTTACAGCTGGGGCGATTATCTTGATCCCGAAGTTTTGGATAAATTTGAAGAGGAAACCGGTATCCATGTAATTTTGGACGAATTTGACACGAATGAAACAATGTATCCGAGAGTCGCGGAAGGGGCGGTGCATTACGATGTAATTTGTCCTTCGGATTACATGGTGCAGAAAATGATCGCGAACAACCTTTTGCAACCTTTAAATTTTAATCTTCTCCCGAACGCAACGGAAAATATAGGCGAAGATTTTTTCCGGCAGGCTCAAAGTTTCGATCCGGAAAATCAATTCGCCGTGCCTTACTGCTGGGGAACTGTCGGAATTATGTACGACACGACGAGAGTTGACGAAATTCCGGACAGCTGGACTGTCCTCTGGGACGAAAAATATAACGACGAAATTTTAATGCAGGACTCTGCCCGTGACGCTCTCATGGTGCCGCTGAAAATTCTGGGCAAGAGTATGAACGAAACAGACAAGCAAACTTTAAATATTGCCCGCGATATGCTGATTAAACAAAAACCGCTTGTCCAAGCTTACGTTGTCGATGAAGTCAAAGACAAATTGATTTCCGGCGAGGCGATTATGGGAGTTGTTTTTTCCGGAGAGGCTCTGCAAATTATGCTGGCAAATCCGAATTATGATTTTGTCGTCCCGCGTGAAGGTACAAATTTTTGGATTGATTCTTGGGTAATTACACGCGACGCGGAAAATATCGAGAACGCCCACAAATTCATAGATTTTATGTGCCGTCCGGATATTGCCGTGATAAATTTTGATTATTTGGGCTACTCCACTCCGAATATCGCCGTTCAAGAATTGGAAGAGGACGAAGAAATCCGGGAGTCGCCGATTGCGTTTCCGGATCATCGGATTTACGACGGGCAGGAAACTTACAAATACCTCGGCAACAGTATGGACAGGTATTACAACAATTTATGGATGCAGGTAAAAGTCGAATAAAAATTTTTTTGGGGAGAGATTATGAAAGACGTTTACATATTTCCCGCAGTATTCCAAAAATCACCGGAAGGGATTTCGATATATTTTCCGGACTTGCCCGGCTGTCTGCCGTGTGCCGATACATTTGAAAACGCTTTTAAAAACGCAAGAGAGGCTTTGCAACTTCATATATTCGGTATGGAGGAGGACGGAGAAGAAATTCCTGCACCGACAAGCCCGGAGAAAATAAAAATTGTCAAAGATGAAATGATTGCTTTGATTGAAGTGGAGATGTCACCTTTCCGCGAAAAGATGAAAAACAAATCGACAAATAAGGTTGTGAAAATTCCGGTTTGGCTTGATATTTTGGCAAGAAAGAAAAAAATCAATTATTCCGGATTTTTGCAAGAATCATTGAAAAATTATTTGGGCGTGGCTTAAATCGTTTCGGAAAAATTTCCGGATGCAGGTAAAAGTCGAATAAAAATTTTTTTGGGGAGATTATGAAAAGTGTATTGGGGAACAAGGGATTTCGGATTTTTTGACAGGCAATATTTCAAAGAATTTGACGGAGAAAACGTAAATTTTGCAACTTTCGGGACGTGTTCATACATTGGCGGCGGGAGTTTGGAATTTGCGGGAAAGCGGAGACATATTTCCGTCGGACGTTTCACTTCAATGAGTTGGCAAATAATTTTTCTCATGGGTATGAATCACATCTGCAAAAATTCTGCAACGACTTTTCCCTTCGATGGGGACAGCGAATTTAAAAGAGTTATAAATGTCCACAGGGGGGGGGGCATTTATGATTTCACCGGATTTACCCGCCGCGTCCCGGAAGAGAATCATTATCAAATTTTAATCGGCAGTGACGTTTGGATCGGACGCGGGGCGGTGATTTTGTCCGGGTCGAAAATCGGGAACGGAGCGGTTATCGGAGCCGGGTCGGTTGTCGCAAAGGAAATTCCGCCTTACGCGATAGCCGTCGGCAATCCGGCAAAAGTTATCAAATATCGTTTGAGCGAAGAAAATATACGGAAAATGCAAGCCGTGAAATGGTGGAATTGGGAAGTCGATAAAATTTTTGAAAATGCAAAATATATGGCTGACGCAGATAAATTTTTGGAAATGCATTACAGCCCGGAGCTTGAAATTGTCCCTGAGGACGATCTCGGTCGGTATGTGAAAAAATTGCGGGCGGAAAAGCGGGAAGTTTATGTTTACAATTCGGATTTTCGGGCGTTGATGCCTTTGTGGCGGCGAGTGGTAAACGGTTTTTTCAAATCTGATTTGCAAAATGCCGTTCTGATTTTTTTCTCCGGTCCGGAAACTTTGCCGACGGATTTTGAAGAATTGAAAGATTTTGCCGGGTCGCTTGCAAAAAATTCCTCATGCTCAATGATAGTGAGTCCGGTTAATTCCCTTTCCGCACTTAAAAACGCGACGCATCTCATAATGAATCGCGAACCGGTTTCAAGTCAATGTTTCGATTTTGTATTCGGCAGCGGCGTTAAAATTCTCTCGGCATTGGACGAAAAAATTTTTCCCGGAGAGCCGCCGACCGATTTATAAATAAAAGCCGGAAAGGCGGGAAGGCGGAAAATGGAAAAAATAAAACTTGCGGGAAAATTAAAGCAAAAAAAATATCGTGCGGAAACCGGCTTGTTTTTGGCGGAAGGCTTGCGGCTTTGTGAAGTTGCGGCGGAATCTTCAAAAATTCGATTCGGATTTTTTACCGGAGATTTTTCGGAAAATCCCCGTGCAAAATCTCTGATCGAACGCCTGAAGAAAATTGCACCGCTTGCGGAAATTTCACCCGCCGCCTTTTCAAAAATTTCCGACACCGAAACGCCGCAGGGCATTTTGCTTGCCGTCGAACAGAAAAAATATTCGCCGTCGGAAGTATTGAAAAAATCTTCCGTTGTCGTTTCGGACGGAATACAAGATCCCGGAAACGTCGGGACAATTTTGCGGACGGCTGAGGCCTTCGACTGCGGAATGATTCTTTTGGAAGGGTCTGCGGATATTTACAATCCCAAAGTTGTCCGGTCGTCGATGGGTGCGATTTTCAATTTGCCGACCGTTCAAATGACAAGGAAAGAATTTTTGTCGTCGCCGGATTTTTCCGGGATTGAAATTTTTTCGACAACCCTCGACAAAACTTCGGAAATTTATTTTACACGCGATTTTACAAAAAAATCCGTCTTTGTTTTCGGCAACGAGGCGAACGGAATATCCGAAGAAATTGCCGAACGCACAAAAAAAATTTTCATACCGATGACCGGGAAAGCGGAAAGTTTGAACGTTGCCGCCGCCGTCGCCATAATCATTTCCGAGGCGGCACGGCAAAAATTTTGTTGAGATTAAAGAATTTTTTTCGTATAATGCAGAAATCCGGCGTTGTCCGGGAAAAGCGAATGTGTATTTTTTTTGAGGAGGTTTTTCACAAATGAAAAGTTTTGAATATGAGCCGCAGAGAGTTTGCTCCAAGCAACTGTTTTTTGATTTGGACGACGAAAACCGTCTGCACAATGTAAAATTTGTCGGCGGTTGTCCGGGAAATCTTCCCGCAATAGCAAAACTGGTCGAAGGCAAAGACGCAAAGGAAATTGCCGATATTTTGCGTGGAAATCCCTGCGGCGGTCGCGGGACGAGTTGTGCGGATCAGCTTGCAATCGCGATTGATGCGGCATTGAACAAAGCCGGCTGATTTTCGGAGGAATTTTTAATGGAGTTTGACAAACTGCTTGTCTGCAGAAATATTGCGAAGGACGAAGTTTTTAAAGCGGAAAACGAGTCTTTTGAATGTGCCGCAAAACTTATCGAAAACGCCGAAAAAATCGGATTGAGCGGAAATATTTGCGGGACGTATTTAATTTACAAATTGGTACACGAGCCGAATTTGGTTTCCGAAACTTCCGAAATGAACGGCGGGGAAATCGGCGAGAGTTTGAAAGAAATTTTCCGCCGCGATATCGAAAAGTTGATGCCGATATTCAAAGGTACTTCTCCCTGCGGGGAAATTTTGGGAAATTATTCGCCGACGAAAAAAATTAAAAATCCGGCTTTCGACGAACTTGTAAAGTCAATCGAAAATGCCGGAAATGCGGATGCGGTGACGGAAATTTTTATCGACTTTTACAGGAAATTCGGTTACGGTGATATTGCCGCTTACCGTGCTTTTCGTTGGGACAAAGAAAATAAATCTTTGGTCGGTATCCGGCATTTTGAAAAAATTCGGCTTGACGATCTTACCGGTTACGCTCACCAAAAAGAACTTCTGACCGGAAACACGCTTGCATTTTTGAGCGGCAAGCCGGCGAACAATGTTTTGCTTGTCGGTGCGAGGGGGACGGGAAAATCTTCCGGTGTCAAAGCCCTTGCCAACGAATACTATTCAAACGGACTTCGGCTTTTGCAGATAACAAAACCGCAGTTGAAAAATTTGCCGGAGATTATGGAAAAGTTGAGAAATTTTGCCGGCAGACGTTTCATAATTTTTCTTGACGATATTTCTTTTGAAGAATCGGAAGCGGAATACAAATATTTGAAATCCGCGATTGAAGGCGGCGTGGAGTCGAGACCGGAAAATGTTTTGATTTACGCGACTTCAAACCGCCGGCATTTGATCCGGGAAACTTGGCGGGATCGTTCGGAAGATCATGAGGAACTTTACCGCGACGACAGCGTAAACGAAACAATTTCACTTTCCGACAGGTTCGGGCTGATTATTCACTATTACCCGCCGAATCAAGCGGAATATTTGGAAATTATCCGGAATATGCTGAAGAAACAAAATATTGAATTGGACGACGAAATTTTGAGAATAGAAGGATTGCGTTGGGAAATGTCCCACTCCGGGCGGAGCGGGCGGACGGCTCAACAATTCGTAAATTATTATTTGGGCAGGCAGTAAACCGGTAAATTTTTTTGCAATATATTTTCATATTGGGTATAATAACCGGCGTGAAGAATCCGAAATTTGTTTTTGTGAAAATTTTGGAGGTAATGAGCGATTTTTAAAAATATGAAGATGATTAAAAAAATTCGCCGGTTTGCCGGAAATTTGGATATATCCGCGAAAATAACCGCAACTTATACCGCCTGTTTCACCGCCCTTTTGATTTTAATAAATGTTGTAATGTGGCTCGGCATTGCTTACGCACTGTATACACCGGCAGAGAGGAGCCTGAACTTCAGCATAAAAAATGTTCGCGAACTCTTGGAGAAATTGGAAACAGATTACGATTCTTTCAATCCCGATTCGATACGCGAACCGCTCCTGCCCGGCGTTGTCCTTCGTGTTTCGGACAGTGCCGGAAATGTTTTCATAGACACGGATCCGCGTTATCCTTCGCAAGAAAAATTTGAAAACGGAATTTTGAAAGACAAACCTTTTTTCGCAAGCGATGAGATGAAAGTCGCCGTTGTCGGAAACGGGCTTGTTTATCGGGCGGTGATGGATTATGTTCACGCCGGCGAAAATTTCAAAATTTATTTTTACAGGACGATAACGTCGGAAAGAAGTCTTTTGGACAATTTGATGAGGTTTCTGCTGTTCCTTGACATTGTCGGTTTTTTTGTTTCAATCGGTGCGGGTTATCTCGTCAGCCGCAGGATTTTAAATCCGATAAAGACTATGACCGAACTTGCTCGCGGAATTGCTTTCGGGAAAATGGACGGAAGGATACCGATTCGCCCGACAAAGGACGAATTGACCGAATTGGCAAAGACTTTGAATTCGATGCTCGATCGTCTGCAGGGCGGCATTTCAAAACAGCAAAAATTTGTTTCCGATGCCTCCCACGAACTCCGAACGCCGACAACCGTAATTTCCGGCTATACCGAACTTTTGGAAAAATACGGTGCGGAGGACAAGGAAATTTTGGCGGAGAGTATTGAGGCGATCCGTTCCGAATCTCAAAATATGCAAAGTCTTTTGGAAAATTTGCTTTTCCTTGCCCGTGCAGATCGTCACAGCCAAAAATTAAACAAAGTAAAATTCAATCTTGCGGAAATTGTCGGGGACGTAATGACGAAAATGAAAGTTGCGATAAAGACTCACGAAATCGAACTTTTGCAAAACGACGACGCGGAAATTTTCGGCGACAAAGTCACAATCCGACAGATGATGAGGATTTTTTTGGACAATGCGACGAAATACACGCCGCCCGGCGGAAAAATTTCTGTTTCGTCCGTTCGCTCCGGCAGAACGATAAATTTGACGATAGCGGATACCGGCGTGGGAATTGCACCGGAAAACAGGGAGAGAATTTTTGAAAGATTTTTCCGGGTTTCCGGTGAGCAGATTGTGGACGACGTAAACGGCAGCGGCTTGGGACTTTCCATAGCGAAATGGATAGCCGACAATCACGACACGAAAATCGAAATTGACGGAGCACCGGGAGAGGGAACCGCCTTTACTCTGAAAATTCCTGTCGCCGATTGAAGAAAATAAAAAAACGTTTCCGAAAAGCGGGAGCGTTTTTTTTGATTTACAATTCAGTTAAAAGTCGGTTAAGTCTCCGTCAAAAATTTCTCCGTTTCCGACGTAAACATAAAAATTTCCAAAGTCGGCAAGCATTCTCACAAAGCCGGAATTTTTTTCGACGCGACCGAAACGCGGCGGCTCCGGCTCTTCCTCCAGCCCCAACGATGCCGCCATTTTTATGGTGAAGTGTCCGGTGAAAACATTGAGCAGTTCGGACATTGCGTCAAAGGAATCTTCCAACGAATCCTTTTCAATCCAAGCGTTATATTTCGCGGCGGCCCGGACAAAAGTTTTTTCGTCCGCCAAAAAACCGGTCACGACGGGAACGGCTCCGTTAATCTTCACGCTCGCTCCGAAAAGTTTTTCCTCTTTAATCTCGGCGGGCGGCAACAAAATTATCGAAGTGCCGAAAGTCGCGGAAAGAAAATCATGGAAGGCTGAAGTAACGTCCAAAGCAAGCGGATAGTCGATTTTGTCCGCACCGCGAAGGTCGTCGTAATAAGCCGCAAAAGATTCTTCCAAAGGCGGAATTTCAAGCCTTCTGTACTCCGCCAAAATTCTGTCAAGTTTCGCAAAATTTACGATCCCGCCGTCGGTCATTCCTTGAGCAAGCCACAGCGATTGACCGTCTTTCAAATCGGCGGCACGTTTCGCCTGTTTCGGTGTAATCAATTCTTTTACAAGGTTATCATACTTTTCGACAAATTCCGGATTTTTTTCCCTGCCTTCCGCGTTGCAAAGGGCGATCGGAAATTCCGGAAATTCTTTCGTCAACGTCATCAAAATTTTTGTCAATTCTGCGGCTGAAACGAGCCGCAAAAAAAGAGATTCCGTCGCCAAAGTCGGTTTCGATTTTTCGGACAAGCGAATGACTTGAGAAATTTGCAATTCGTTGAAGATTGAGGCATTGAAAAGGAATTGCCCGAAGTCATGGCTTTTCATTGTTCTGCTCCTCCGGCGGCATTGAGTTCTTCTTCTTTCTTTTTGAGCCGTTTTGCCTTTGCCTTGCGTATCGCCGCGACTGCACGGACAATTTGTTCTTTGGTGTAAGGTTTTTGAATAAAATCTATCGCTCCCATTTTCAGCGTCTGCATGAGTTTTTGCGGGGTGCCGGCGGAAGAAAGCATGACGATAGGAACGTCCGGGCTGACTTCGCGAATGACCTGCAGAGCCTCGATTCCTCCGACTTCCGGCATCACTATGTCGAGTATTACTCCGTCCGGCTCATCTTCCAAATCACGCATTATCGCCTCTTTGCCGTTTGCCGCCTCCACGACTTCGCAACCGAGTTTTTCAAGTTCTTCACGCAATTTTTTTCTGAGCAGACGCGAATCGTCGCTTATGAGAAGACGCAATTTGTCCTCTTCGGGTTTTGTCGGCGTACCGTTGGAAAATTGTCCGTCAATGTTGGCGTTTATGTTGTCCATGTCAAAATCCTCCTCAAAAAATTGCACACTCTTTAAGAATGAATTATATCTTGCAAGTCGAAAAAGTGCAAGGGAATTAAATTTTATCTCTCCACACCGGGAAAAGAATTGACGTACTTAATTTTGATGTCCGGGAAACTTTCCACGAATTGAATTTTAAAATCCTCGCCGCTCGTCACAAATTTCCATTCGCCTATGTCGTCCGGGAACGAATCGACAACTTTTACACGCAAATCCGGAAACGAATCGACGATTTTAACTTTTATGTCGGGAAATGAAGTAACGATTTTGACTTTTCCGCAAAGCCTTATCCCTTTAAAATACCCGTCCCTGCTTACGACCGATGCCGCAGTCGCCGGAACGATCGCGGCGAAAATAAACAAGGTTGTAAAAATTGCAATTATTTTTTTCAATTCGTCCACCCCTTCACACCGGAGAAAATTTTAAAATGAAAGTCGTACCCTTGCCCGGCGTACTTTCAATTTCAATTTTTACGTCGTGTACGTCGGCAATTTTTTTTGCAACGGCAAGCCCCAAGCCGGCAGAAATTTTTTCGTCAAATTTCGTGCGTGACCTGTCCGACCGGAAAAATCTGTCGAAAATTTTTTCCCGATCTTCCGGATTTATTCCTATTCCCCTGTCGATAACTTTTACCTCAACCGCATTGTCAACGTCCAAAACTTCGACGGTTACAATTTCTTCACTGTAATCAAGAGCATTCGCTATAATTTCCCGGAACATAATTTTCAAATATTCGGGATCTCCGAAAATTTTTCCCGGACAAGACAGCCGCAAATCCGTTCGCGGATTGTCCAAAGACCTGACGACCGTCCGAAGAACTTCACCGACTTCAAAATTTATTTTATTGAAAACGTGTATACCGGAATCTGCACGGGCAAGAAAGAGCATGCTGTCCACAAGGCTCTGCATATTTCTTGCCGACTTTTGAATTTCGGCGACGGACTCCTCAAAAAGATCTTTATCCTCCGTCCCGTACTTTTCCAGCATATCGGCATAGCCGAGAATAATTGTTATCGGTGTCCGGAGTTCGTGTGAGGCATCGGCAATAAATCTCTGCTGGCTTTTGAAATTTTCTTGTAAACTCTTTGTCATGACGTTAAACGATTTTGTAATTCGCTTTCGACTTTTGTCAATCGCGGACGGCATAACCTACTCCTCTGGTCGTGTAAATATATTTTTCTCCGAATCTCTCGTCAATCTTCGTCCGGAGATAGCTGACGTAAACATCGACGACGTTTGTATTTCCTATATAATCGTAACCCCAGACATGCTGCAAAATTTGATCTCGCGAAAGAACATTTCGTTTGTTTTCGACCAGGTATTCAAGCAAGGCATATTCTTTTTGAGTGAGTTCGACAGGCTCGCCGTTTACCGTGACTTCGTATCTGTCCGGGTAAAGGATCATATTTTTGACAATGTAACGCCGCTCGTAAACCTGCCGCAAATCTTCCTTGTAGCGTTTGATTGTTCCGCGAATACGGGCAAGAAGTTCGGCAAAGGCAAAAGGTTTTGTAACGTAATCGTTCGCTCCCAAGTCCAGTCCTTCGACTTTGTCCGCAATTTCGTCGCGGGCGGTCAACATAATAATCGGAACGTCGCTGACCTCGCGAACTCTTTTGCAAATTTCCATTCCGTCCATATCCGGCAGCATAACGTCCAGCAAAACCAGATCATATTTTTCCTGAATTATTCTCTCGTAAGCTCTGCGGCCGTTTCTTTCGATTGCCGTTTTGAAACCTTCCTTTTCCAAATCAATCTGCAAAAATCTTGCTATGGGTTTTTCGTCCTCGACTATAAAAATTTTTGCCGGTTCCTCGACCGCCTTTGAATTTTCTTCCACAAAAACGCACCTCCGCAAAAAAATTTGATCGACAAACTTTTTGCCGGCTTATTTCTTTTATCGTGTCAAAAAATCCTGCTTTATTACGAATTTGTGTTATTTTGCGGCAAAAGTCTTTCGCGGAATGAAACGACAGAAAATTTTTTGAAAATTTTTGAATACCGGTTTATAATTTACCGGAATAAAATCAATTTAAGAAAGGGAAGGCAAATACTTGCGACGGGCAACTTATTTTTTGATTTTTGCGGCAATTTTTCTGCGGCTGTATAATTTCGGCAGTATTCCGGGAAATTTCAACTGCGACGAACTCGGTTCCGCTTACGACGGATAT
>CAJOOE010000062.1 GCA_905236145.1 uncultured Selenomonadaceae bacterium | reverse complement strand
GGGAGAAAATTTTTCATGGAGTTTTTGCGGTTTACGTTGAAAGAAATGCGTATAAAACAATGGGTAAAAAATTCGTTGGTTTATGCGGCGTTGGTTTTCGGCGGAAATTTGTTCGACTTTGAAAAATTTCTCTCGGCAACCGTGATGTTTTTTTCTTTCTGTCTTGCGGCAAGCGGGATTTATTATTTCAACGATATTTTTGACGTGAAAATCGACCGGCTCAATCCGAAAAAAAATAAGCGTCCGATAGCCGCCGGAAAAATTCCTTTGAACGTCGCAAAAATTTCGTCGGCAACATTGATTTTGTCGTCGCTTGCCGTCCTGCTTTTATTTCCCGCGAAAATAAATTTTTTTTGTGTCCTTCTGCTCCTGTCCTATATCGTCGTGAATTTTTTTTACACCGTCCGATTGAAAGAGCTTGTAATTCTTGACGTTATGTGCATTGCTTACGGTTTTGTAATTCGTGCGGTTGCGGGAGCGGTTGCGGTGCAAAGTGAAATGACCGAATGGTTTTTGATTTGCATAATGTTCATTTCTCTCCTGCTTGCTTTCGGGAAAAGGCGTAATGAGTTGATTGAAGTGGAAACAAATGTTTTGTCGGAAGGCAGGAAGGTTTTGAATCGCTACAATTTGGAATTTATAAATCAAATGATGACCGTTGCGACTTCTGCGGTGATAATAAGTTACACGCTTTTTGTGACCGATACCGCGACAAAAAATCAGTTTGAAATGTTCTTTACTCTGCCGCCGGTTTTTTACGGAGTGTTTTATTATGTTTACATTGTGAGGACGCGGAACGAAGGCGGCTCGCCGACGGAAATTTTATATAAACAAAAACCGATATTGTTTTCGGTTCTGGTTTACGTCGTCTGTGTCATTGTCATAAGAAATTTTTGAGAAGGTAAATTTTTGATGAAATATGTTTTAATGCCTTTTGTCGCGTGGGTTGCGGCGGGTTGCTTGAAATTTTTGATAAATACCGTGCGTTCCGGGAAACTTGCCTTCAATTTAATAGGTTACGGAGGTTTTCCCAGCACTCATACGACGGTTGCGTCTTCCGTCGCATTTCTCGCCGGATTTACCGAAGGTTTTGACACTCCGATTTTTTCGATCGGCTTGGGATTTTTGATTATTGTCATCATAGACGCTCATGGGCTGCGTCGTCATGTGGGAAGGCAGGCAAAAGTTTTGAATCGTCTGCAAGATTTTGAAAATTTGCGGGAGAGAATGGGACACACTTATTTTGAAATTGCGGGCGGAATAATTTTCGGAGCGTTGCTTGCCGTCATCTTTGCGAATACAAATTTTTGAAAGGAATGATAAAAACGAATGGAAAAAATTATGCGGAAAGTGTTTTTAATTTTTCTCATGCTTTTGTTGTCCGTCGTTTCTTACGGCGGCTTTTATGCGAAGTGGTCGGTTACGGTGAATTTTTATCATCCTTTCGATATTATGATTGAGGCGAAGGAGGAGCCGCGTCCCTATGTTTACAGGCAACTCGTTCCGGCTTTGACCCGGCAAATTACAAATTCCCTGTCGGAAGAAACGAAAGAAAGATTGACAAAAAAATTTGACGACAAACTCGGCTTTGACAAAATTTATCCGGTCGTCCGGGAAAATATGCCGTCGGAGAAACACAAGTTTGATTTTTATGTACTTTCGCTGGTAATTTTTTTGTTTTTCTTGGTCGGAAATTTTGTCCTTCGTTCGTTGCTGTGTGAAATTTTGCAAGATGAAGTTTCCGGAACGCTGACAACTTTTTTGTTTATGTTGCTGTTTCCGCTCTTGGAGAGCGGCGGCGGATACTATTACGATTTGACGGAACTTGTCTTTTTCTTCGCGGCCGCAAAATTCGCACTTCACGGAAATTATATCGGCTTGCTGATTTTGACACCCTTTGCCGAATTTAACAAGGAATCGTTTTTTTTCTTTTTGCCGATGCTCTTTCCGATTTTCGGAAAACACTTTGATTTCAAAAAAACTTCCGGGATTATTCTTTCGGCACTTTTGATTGCGGGATCGTGTTATCTTTACGCAAGAATGATTTACGCCGAAAATCCCGGCTCCACAACTTACAATCAAATTTTCTTCCAGCTGGAATATCTTTTCCGTCCCGATTTTTATTTCCTCACCGAAACGACTTACGGCATGCCTTTGGGTGGAAGGCTGTACTGGTTGCATTTGCTTATGGCGTTTTGGATTGTAAAAAGTGCTTGGAATAAATTGGAAGATACTTGGAAAAATCATTTCAAGATTGCACTTGCGATAAATATTCCGCTGTTTATGTTTTTCTGTGCTCCCGGAGAAATTCGCAACTTCAGCTTGTCTTGGCTCGCGTTTTTGATTCCGACCGGCTTTTACATAAAAAATTTGATTTCGGAAAAACTGCTTGAAGGAAAAAGTGCATTTCGTTTGTAATATCCCGGTTGAGAAGTATAAAAAATTTTTTGAGGAGGGGTTGTTGTGAAAAAATTTTTTGCCTTGTCGGCAGCCTTTGTCGTCGGGCTGTTTGTCGTCGGACTGTTTGCCGGTTCCGGGAGTGCAAGTGCGGCATCTTCGGGGAGCGGGAAGATTTTGATTGCGTACTTTTCGCGGACCGGTCAAGAATACGGTGTCGGAACGGTGACAAAAGGAAATACCGCCAAAGTTGCGGAAATTATTGCGGAAAAAACCGGCGGCACACTTTTTGAAATTCGCCCGGTGCAAAGTTATCCGTTCGATTACAAGGAATGTACTCAAGTTGCAAGCCGGGAAAAAGCACAAAAGGCTCGTCCGGCAATCGCGGAAAAAGTCGCCGACTTCGATAAATACGACACAATTTTCGTCGGCTATCCGATTTGGTGGGGAGATATGCCGATGCCGGTTTATACTTTTTTGGAGAGTTACAACTTCAAAGGCAAGACGATTATTCCTTTCTGCACACACGGCGGCAGCGGACTTTCAAGCACCGAACAGAATATAACTTTGACCTGTCCCGGAGCGAAACTTTTGTCCGGCTTTGAAATGCAGGGAAGTATCGCCCAAAAAGAACCTGCACAAGCCGAAGAAAAAATTTCCGCATGGCTGAATAAAATCGGATTTTGAAATTGAAATTCTGCGTTCACACAAACAAAAATAAGGGAAGATGCATTTCATCAAATCCCTTTTTTTGTTTGCAATTTATTCCGGCGATTTTTCGCAGAAAATTTTCCACGCCTCGCGATAACACTTTTCCAACTCGCTCATATATCCGCGACTGTCCATTAAAGCCGATTTCAAAAGGTGTTCGCGAAGTCCGGCGTGGTAACCGGCGATAAGTTCTTTTTTCTTCCCGACCTGAACCGCCTTTTTCACATACTCCATTTGATTCTGAGCGATAAGTTCTTTTAAGTCCGCCGAAGTCAAAATTGAGGCGGCAAGTCTTGCACCGTGCGACCTTCCCCGCAAAGCTATGACCGGTACGCCCATATAAAGAGCCTCGCAAGTTGTCAGTCCGCCGTTGTAAGGAAAGGTATCAAGGGCAATGTCAATATCCCGGTACTGCTCCAAATAATCCGGACTGTACGGACGCATCTCGACCCTGCCGACCGGGAAACTCAACTTTTTCAGTCGCTCCAGCAAAATTTCCCGCCCGGACTCTATGCTGCAAATTTTATTTTTTATGACAAGCACGGCATCCGGCAACTCGTCCAAAATTGCCCGCCAAACATATAAAACGTCGTCGCTGACTTTTGCAAAATTGTTGAAAGAGCCGAAAGTAACGAAACCGTTTTTTAAAACCGGAGCCTTAACGCCGGCGGGCGGCATATCGCGAATTACTCCCGGAGCATAACACAGACAGCAATTTTGAGTTCTCAAAATTTTTTCGGTAAATCCGGTCGATTGTTCCGGCTCCGGCAGACAAACTTTGTCGGAGATAAAAAAATCTGTCGCGTTGAGTCCGGTCGTCGCCGTGTACCCTATTGCCGAAATTTGAACCGGTGCCAATTTGAAAGCCATAATCGGCAGACAGGAATTTTGCGTATGCCCGGACAGATCTACCAAAATATCCGGTTTGTCCTCGCTTATTATTCGGGTTATCGTCCTCAAATTTCTGCCGTTCAAATCCCGCCAAGAAACGTGGTTGCGTTTCAATTTCTCCGTGACCGAATCCCTCTTGCCGGTATTGTAGCATGTTACCGAAAAATTATCCGTGTCGAAATCTTTGAGCAGGGGAAGTACAAAATTTGCGACGGCGTGTTGCCTGAAGTCCGGCGAAATGTAACCGATTTTCAATTTTTTATTCGGCGAATAATTATGTTTCGCGTGGCTGAAGGGAATTGTATTTGCAAAAAAATCATTGTATTTTTTCGCGGTTTCCTTCATCACGCCGGGCGACATTCCGCGATAATTTCTGAAAAACAAATGCTTTGAATAAAGTTCCGCCGCACGTTCTTCGTTGTCGGTAAGGGTGCTTGCCTCGCGTAATGAATCGGCGGCGGCTTGAGGATCGCCGGCAAGATAAAGACCGTTTGATATAAAGCAAAGAGCCTTGCAGAGAATTTTTTTGTTGAGGGAAACAAGCATTTCAATTTCGTTTTCTTTGGCAACGTCTTTTCCCGATTCGCCGGGTTTTTTCACGGCAAAAATTTTTCTGCGACTTTCAAGCAGAGAATTTTTCAGCGTGTAAATATTTTTTCTTGAATCGTCAATGACCTTGCGTAAGATTGAAAATTCTTCCTTCAAGTCGAATTTTTCCGCCGCAATTCCTCCGAGTACCAGACGGGCACGAAGATTATTCGATTCGAGTAAAAGTGCGTCATGAGCCAACATTTCGGCCTCGTCGAAGTTTCCGAGATACAGAGCCGCCTCAGCCATAATCGCCGGTCCTTCCGCCGATTTCGGATTCATGTCAAAAACTTCCCGTGCGACTGCCCTCATTCCGCGAGGATCGCCGTCCGCGAAAAACTTTTCCGCCAAAGCAATCCGACGTATTTTTTCGTCCATAATCTCTACCTGCCAAAAGAATGAAAAAATTTTTCTCCCGTATTATACCGGAAGTTTGCCGGGCTTGCACCGATTTTTTACCGCTTTTTGATAATTTTGTATTGCATTTGATAGACAAAATTTTTTCGGCGAATTATAATCCGTCCGGAAATAAAAATTTTGAAAGGAATATAAAAAGAAAAATGCTGAAGAAAAAATTTAAAGTTCACGCACCTTTCACGCCGACCGGAGATCAACCGCAGGCGATTGAAAATTTGGCGGAAGGTTTTAAAGCCGGAATGAGTTCTCAAGTTTTACTCGGAGCGACCGGCACCGGAAAGACTTACACCGTCGCAAAAGTCATCGAGCAAGTTCAACTTCCGACTTTGGTAATTGCCCACAACAAAACTCTTGCCGCTCAACTTGCGTCGGAATTTAAATCTTTCTTCCCCGAAAACTACGTCGGCTATTTTGTCAGCTATTACGACTATTATCAGCCGGAGGCGTATTTGCCGGCAACCGATACTTACATTGAAAAAGATGCGTCGATTAACGACGAAATAGACCAACTTCGACATTCGGCCACCTGCAGTCT
Organism: uncultured Selenomonadaceae bacterium; assembly: GCA_905236145.1. Lineage (GTDB taxonomy): Bacteria > Bacillota > Negativicutes > Selenomonadales > Selenomonadaceae > Quinella. The sequence goes on along the minus strand of CAJOOE010000062.1, from coordinate 2,773 downwards.
TTTTGAAAGAAACGACGTTATAATCGTTGCCAGTGTGTCATGTATTTACGGCTTGGGTTCTCCGGAAAATTATCAAAAAATGCTTTTGCATTTGACACGCGGAATGATTATCGAGCGGGACGAAATTTTAAAGCGGCTTGTTGCGATTCGCTACGAAAGAAACGACATTATAATAGAGCGTGGAAAATTCCGGGTTCGCGGCGACGTTATCGAAGTCACGCCGGCGGGATACAACGGACGGGCTTTGAGGATTGAGCTTTTCGGCGACGAAGTGGACAGGATAACCGAATTTGAAATTTTGACCGGAAAATCACTCGGCACACGCGACGAAATTTTTATTTTCCCGGCATCGCATTACGTCACCGATCTTGAAGATATGGAGCGGGCGGAAAAAACCATTCGGGCGGAAATGCTTGAACAAGTCGATTATTTCACGGCAAACGGAAAATTGATTGAGGCTCAGAGGATAGAACAGCGGACAAATTTTGATTTGGAAATGATTCAAGAAATGGGGTATTGTTCCGGAATAGAAAATTATTCGCGGCATTTGACCGGAAGAAAACCGGGTGAACCGCCTTACACGCTTATAGACTATTTCCCGAAAAAATTTTTGACGGTCGTTGACGAATCACACGTCACACTGCCGCAACTCCGGGCAATGTACGCCGGAGACCGGTCAAGGAAGGGGACGTTAATCGACAACGGTTTCAGACTTCCGAGTGCAAGGGACAATCGCCCGCTGACTTTTGAGGAGTTCAACGAAAAAATTTATCAGATAATCTGCGTTTCCGCCACGCCCGCTCAATATGAATTGGAAGAATCTCAGCAGGTCGCGGAACAGATTATAAGACCGACCGGACTTCTTGACCCGGAAGTCGAAGTCCGTCCGCTCGAAAATCAGATTGACGATTTAATTTCCGAAATTCACAAACGGACGGAAGTCAACGAAAGAGTTTTGATAACGACGCTTACGAAAAAATTTGCGGAAGAATTGACCGACTACCTTGCAAACGCCGGAATAAAAGTAAAATATTTACATTCGGACGTTGTGACGATTGAAAGAGCCGAAATTATTCATGACTTGAGAGCCGGAAAATTTGATGTTCTCGTCGGAATAAATCTTTTGCGTGAAGGCTTGGATATGCCGGAAGTTTCATTGATTGCAATTTTGGACGCGGACAAGGAAGGTTTTTTGCGTTCCGAAACTTCGCTGATCCAGACAATCGGCAGGGCGGCACGAAATGTTCACGGAAAAGTAATTTTATACGCCGACAGAATTACCGACTCAATGGCAAGAGCGATGAAGGAAACCGAACGCCGGCGAAAAATTCAGCGGGAGTACAACGAAAAACATCACATAAAGCCGAAAACAATCGAAAAGCCGATTTCTCCGTTAATCGAATTGCCGCTGAAAAAATCCGAAAAGACAAAGACGAAATCGACAAGCGAAATGATAAAAAAATTGACCGCGACGCAGAAAAAGAATTTGATAAAATCTTTGACCGCAGAAATGCGGGAGGCATCAAAGGCTTTGGAATTTGAACGGGCGGCGGAACTTCGCGACCTGATTTTAAAACTTGAAGATAATTTGTAAAAATTTGCGGCACTGTTACAAAATTTGAAATTTAATTGCGTCTGCCGGACTATTCCGGTAAACTCTGTACGGCTTTCCAATATCAACCGAAAATCTTTTATTTTGGAGGGACGCTATATGGTTATAAAACCGACTTTTGAGGAAGTAAAAAAAATTGCCGACGAAGGGATTTACAAAGTAATTCCGCTGAGTACGGAACTTTTTTCCGACATCAAAACGCCGATCGAAGTGTTGAGGATTTTAAAAAATGTTTCCGCACACTGTTACCTGCTTGAATCTGTCGCCGAAAAAGACAAGTGGGGACGTTATACATTTCTGGGCTTTGATCCGAAACTTTGCATTACTTGCATAAACGGCAAGATGAAAACAGGCTCCGAAGAATTTTTTACGGACAATCCTTCAGAACACATTCGCGAAATTTTGAAAAATTATAAAAGTCCGCGATTTGATTATTTGCCGACTTTCACGGGCGGTCTTGTCGGCTATTTTGCTTACGATTATATTTGCTATGCCGAGCCGAAACTGAAAAATAATGTTGACGACACGGAAAATTTTCAAGATGTTGACTTAATGCTGTTCGATAAAGTCATTGCGTTTGACAATTTGCGGCAAAAGATTGTTTTGATCGCGAATATGCCGACGGATAATCTTGAAGAAAATTATAAAAACACCGTCGAAGAATTGAAAAAAATTCGCGAACTGATTTTGAAAGGTACAAAGAAAGTCGAGCCGGAGAGTAAATTGCTTGGCGAAGTAACGCCGCTCTTTGACAAAGAAAATTATTGTCGTATGGTAGAGAAGGCAAAAAATTATATTCGCGAAGGAGATATTTTTCAGATTGTACTTTCAAACAGACTTTCCGCGCCGTTTGAAGGAAGTTTGTTGAATGTTTATCGTGTTTTGCGAACCGTAAACCCTTCGCCGTATATGTTCTATTTTTCCGGAACGGATATGGAAGTCGCGGGGGCAAGTCCGGAAACTTTGGTTAAACTTGAAAACGGGATCTTGCATACCTTTCCGCTTGCCGGAACCCGACCTCGCGGAAAAACTTTTGATGAAGATTTGAAACTTGAGAAAGAACTTTTGGCGGACGAAAAAGAACTTGCCGAACATAATATGCTTGTCGATTTGGGCAGAAATGATTTGGGAAAAATTTCAAAATTCGGCAGCGTTCAAGTC
>CAJOOE010000061.1 GCA_905236145.1 uncultured Selenomonadaceae bacterium | reverse complement strand
TTTTGCTTTAAAGTGTTGAGCATTTCCTTCATATTGAAAATGTTTTCGTTCATCGAATTGTTTTTTTCCTTCAAATCGTTCATTACCTTCACTTTCCGTCAAAAAATTTTCGCTCTCCGGCATTATACCGGCATATTTGTTTTTTTACAAATTTTCATTTCCGGAAAATTTTGCGGAAAGGATTTTCCGGTAACTCTGTTGAAAACTGTTCCGCCCGGGCGGGGGAAAAATTTTTTCCCTGTTTAACGATTTCAGAAAAATTGTGAGGATTGAAAATGTTTTTGATGTTTCTTGCGGTAATACTTGCGATAATTTTATTTGCCGGGCTTGTCTGCGTCCGGTATCTTGCCGACGAAGCCGGGCGAAAAAAATTTTACGGAATGGTTGCGACGGTCGATTTCGCAATAATTTTGGCGGCAACAGCCGGCTTTATCTTCCGGCAGATAATCCCGCCGACGGTTGTGACGGTTTTCGGAAATGCGGCGACGATAATTTTGATGTCGCAACTTGTCTGCGGAGTTTTGGTAATTGCGGCGGTGATCTTCCGGGCAATTTATCGGCACTTCCACAAACCGGTAATTTTCAGCCGGACGAGGAGGAAGGCGATTTTAAAGGGTGCGTTGTTTTATCCGGTCGCGAGTTTGTCAACGGTGCTTTACGCCAATCAATACGAGCGGGAAAATACGGTGGACAGATTTTTTGACATAAAGAAAAAAAATTTGCCGCCGGAGCTTGAAGGATTGAAAACAGCTCAAATAAGCGACATACATTTGGGAGCGTACTTTTCTCTTGAACGACTTGAAAATCTTTTGAACCGGATTGTCGCGGAAAAGCCGGATTTGCTTGCGATAACCGGAGATATTTTTGACAATGAAGAAATGAATCCGGCGGCGGTGAAAATCGTCGATGCGTACACGGACAAATTTAAATACGGGATTTATTACTGTCACGGCAACCATGAATATCATCGCGGAATTGCGGCGATTGAAAAATATCTTTCCGAAACAAATATAAAGTGGCTCGTAAATCGTGCGGAGAAAGTTGTCGGAAATCTTTACATAATCGGTGCGGATTATCCCCGCTCCGCTCCCGTTATAAAAAGCGGTGAAGATTCGGAGAGGGACGAACTTTTCAAACTTCAGAAAAAAGAATGTATCGACAAGGCGTTGGAAAATGTGCCGGAGGACGCCGTTATAATTTTGCTTGCCCACCACCCGGAATTTATCGACGACGGAGCGGAGAGAAATTTCTTGCTGACTTTGACCGGACACACGCACGGCTGTCAATTCGGAATTTTCGGTTTGCCGCTCTTTCCGATTTTCAAATACACTCGCGGCATTGTCGAAAACGGCGAATCTGTCGGCTACGTTCACTGCGGAAACGGCAGTTGGTTTCCTTTCAGAATCGGTTGCCCGCCGGAGGTCGCTTACTTCACTTTGAAAAATTCGGATTGAAAAGGCGGAAAGTCCGACTTCCGTCAAATTTCCGCTGTTGCGGCGTAAGCGACTTCGCGGTCGTCAAAGTGAATCGTCTTGTCGTTCAAAATTTGATAGGTTTCGTGACCTTTGCCCAAAATCATGACAATATCACCCGGCTCGGCAATTTTTACGGCACGGAAAATTGCGTCGTGTCTGTCCGGGATAATTTCGTAAGTCTTGCCGCCGATTTTTTCCTTTATGCCGACTTCTATCTCCTTCAGAATTTCTTCCGGTTTTTCGGAGCGGGGATTGTCTGAAGTCGCTATGACAATATCGGACATTTCCGCCGCAAGCCTTCCCATAATCGGACGCTTTGTCCTGTCCCTGTCGCCGCCGCAGCCGAAAACGGTTATAATCCGATTTTTCGCAATTTGTGCGGCGGTTGACAAAACATTTTGAACTCCGTCCGGCGTGTGAGCATAATCGACAATGACGGTAAAGGGAACGTCGGCAAAAATTTTCTCGAATCTTCCGGGAACGCTTTTAAAATGTTCCAATGCCGAGCAGATGACTTCCGTATTTACTTTTTCCGCGAACATCGCTCCGAAAGTTGCAAGGACGTTGTAAATGTTAAAAATTCCGGTGACGTGCAAATTCAAATCGTATTCGCCGAATTTCCCGGTAATTTTAAATTTTGTCCCCGTCGCTTGAACGTCGATATTTTCGGCTTTGAGATCCGCCTCCTTGTTTATTCCGTAAGTCAGCAGGTTGCAGTGAGAATGTTTGATCATTTCCGCAGACGCATCGTCGTCAACATTTATTACGGCGGTTTTTCCCTGCTTGCGTCCGGAGCGTGAAACCATGTCGAAAAGTTTTGCCTTCGTCCGGCAATAATTTTCCATAGTCTTGTGATAGTCCAAGTGGTCGCGTGTCAAGTTCGTAAAAATCGCCGTGTCAAATTCGATCCCGGCGACCCGGTGTTCCGCGAGAGCATGGCTGGAAACTTCCATGACGACGTAATTCATTTTTTTCTCGCACATCTTTACAAAAATATGTTGCAAGTCCACGACGTTGGGCGTGGTATTGTGAATCGGGAAAATCTCGTCGCCTATCATAACTTGAATTGTCCCGATAAGTCCGACGTTGAAACCGGCGGCGGTCAAAATCGAACGGATCATGTAAGTTGCGGTTGTCTTGCCGTTCGTCCCGGTCACGCCGATGACCCGCATTTTTTTTGAAGGATAATCGTAGAAATAGGGGACGACGACGGCAAGAGTGTTGAGCATATCCGGAGCGACAATGGCGGACATTCCCGGCGGCAAATCCACATTTTCGCGGGTCGTCAA